>JAGOVR010000070.1 GCA_018060635.1 Bacteriovoracaceae bacterium | reverse complement strand
CGGCTGTGGCCACATCGGATGCTACCCCTTTTAAAATAAGAGCGGTGGTATTGCTCGCACGTTTTGCATTTTTACCTGCTATCATAATTTTTTGGGCGTATTTTTTTAAGAGTTCATCTTCTAACCATTCGCGAGCTTCATAACACTCGCTAGGATTTATTTTTTCACTCCATTCTTCTAAGGCCAATTTAAGTGTCATAGCTCCCAGTGGATTTTGTGTCCCCGGCCTCACTCCCCGTTGTTGACCACCTCCATAAAAAAGAGGTTCTAAAGAAATATTTTTTTTAATAAAACTAAAACCAGTCCCCTTAAGTGCTCCGAATTTATGACCCGAAAAAGTATAAGAATCTAAATGAGGAGAAAGCTTTTGCCAATTTTCAATTTTACCTACCATTTGCACAGCATCCACATGAATAAAGGCCCCTGTTTCTGCTTTTATTTTTTCCGCTATGGACAATGGATGATAAACACCCGTTTCATTATTGATGACTAAAAAATTTAGAAGTGTGGATGCATCACTTTTAGGAAGTTTTGAGAAATCTATTTCGCCTTGATTATTAACTGGTAATTTTATAACACTTTTTTTTTGCTGAATAAAATAATCGGCTAAATTTCTGGAAGTAGAATGATCCGTTCCCGCATAAATGTAGGTAAAATTTTTTTGAGTTTTGGCATACCCTTGCACTATAAGATTGATTCCTTCGGTGGCCCCCGAATGATAAATAAGATCAAATTCTTTAGGTGAAAGTCCAAAAAGATGAAAAAGATAATCACTCACTTCATTAATTATTTTACGAGATTCCCTGCCTTCTGTGTGGAGAGAGGCAGGATTCCCGAAAGGTATTAAATCATTTTTTAAATAATGAACAACAGAATGAGCTAGTGGTGCTGTGGCATTATAATCAAAATACAACCGTTGCAATTTCTTACCTACTGATTAATTTCACCCATAGGTGGACGAATAACTGAAGCATAGGATTGTTCTGGAGTTACTACGGGAGCAGGTCTCACAGGATTAGGAATAAAATTAGGATTTTGAGCTTGCCAATCACGACGAAGCATACCAAGGCTTGTATTATGTAGATAATCTTGCATCATATTTCCTAATTTTTGGAAATAACCTTTAGAAACATTAAATTCTACAGTGTCTCCAGCGCCTGCAAGTTCTGAACCTAAAATATCGCGAGCTGGATTAATATTTTCTCCCACAGACTCTAAAATATCTTTAACCGTAATTTCATTCATATCACGAGATAAAACGTATCCACCGCCAGGGCCACGCACAGATTTAACCACTCGACCTGTACGAAGTTTTCTAAAAAGTTGTTCTAAATAATGGAGGCTAATATTTTGACGAGTTGAAATTTCTTGTAATCTTACAGGACGTCCTTCGCTGTAAAAAGTTAAATCAAGCATAGCACGGAAAGCGTAACGGCCTTTTGACGTAAGTCTCATGATGATCCTCCCTAATTTTATTTTTGAAACTAAGCATTTTACTTAGGTAAATGCTATTCCCTGTTTCAAATAGTAAGTTATTAAATAAATTATGAAGGGATTAACCAACCTCCGTCAACAGTTATTCCCCAAAATACATAAAGATATAACAAAGATTTGATTGTCATTTTTTTGACTGATAAAGAAAGTAGCTACGTGTTTCATGGACACTTAGAATTTCTATTTCATAAAAAAATACAGATTCTTCTAAATAAGGAACCACTGCTTGTAAATAATCTTTTCCCCATTCTAAAAAAAATAATTTTTTATTTTCTAAAAGCAAAGGAAGTTCTAAATATTCAATTTCTTCAGAACTCTTCAAACGATAAAAATCTCCATGTAAAACATCTTCATGCTCTTGCAAAAGAGAAAAAGTAGGACTTTGTGCCCCTTGTTTTTGGCCGTTATTTTTTAAAAAAGAATCTACTAAAAAAGTTTTTCCACTGCCTAAATCACCAGTTAAAATAATAAGTGCAGGTGTTTGTAACATATTTTTTAAATCAAGGCATAAAGCACTTACCTCATTTTGAGAGATCTCTTCCCATTTTTTAAGAAGTATTCGCTTCATTTTTGTTTCTTTTTTAAGATTTGCGATAAGCTTGCAATCACCTCTACAGCTGACATAGAACGCTCTCCCCACTTTTTCCGCGCCAAATCTCCTGCTTGACTATGTAACCTCTGGCCAAGATAAATACTCTGTTCAAATGTTAAACGTGGGCTGGTTTTTTTTTGAGGAATTAACCCTGCAATAATTCCTGCTAAGGTGTCTCCACTTCCCCCTTTACTCATACCACTATTGGGGTGAGCATGGGTAAAAACACAACCCTCAGGTGTGGCCAAAAAACTTATAAAGCTTTTTAAAAGAATATAGCTCCCAGTTTTTATGGCCGCGTTCTTTACCAACTCTTGTGAATTTTTTAAAATTTTCTCCTTAGACATTTCCATTAAATAAGAAAATTCCCCTATATGAGGAGTCAGGAGTGTGGGAGCAGTTCTTTTTTTAAGGGTAGAAGTCATTTTTTTAAGAGACAAACAGGTGAGAGCGTCAGCATCCAAAATAACAGGAAGAGGTTGTTTTAAAACATTGAGCACAAGCTTTCTAGTCCTTAGACTCCGTCCAAGGCCTGGCCCTATTAAAATAACATCATACGGAACAAAAGAAATCTTAGATTGTATTTTTTTTAACATGACCGTTGCAGGAGTTCTTTGCGCAACTTCTAAATAGCTCTCCTTCCACGTCATCAGTGTCACCAGCCCTGCACCTGTGGCCAAAGCACTTTGAGCACAAAGAGAAGCCGCTCCTGAAAAACCAGTACTTCCTGCAATGATTAAAATATGTCCAAAATCATTTTTATGAGCAAACGATGATCGCTTAGGAATTTTTATCACAGGGAGGCGCATTCGTTACCCTAAATCAGCTTGTATAATCTCAGATAATTCTTGAGAGGCTTTCTTAATAAGATTAGCATCTTCTCCTTCTACCAAAAGTCTTAAGAGAGGTTCTGTCCCTGAGTAACGTAAAAGAATACGCCCCTTATCCGCTAACTTTTTTTCCCACGAAGTAATCGCTTGTTGAATATTGATCTGCTGGGCCAAGTCTTCTCTTTTTTTTACTTTTATAGCTGTAAGAAGATGAGGGCAAAGAGGAATATCCGAAGTGAGTTCTACCAAAGATTTTTTATAATAAAGAAGTGCTTCTAAAATTTTTAAAGCGGCCAGCAGTCCATCTCCCGTCGTGGAATATTTTTTAAAAATAATATGTCCTGAAGGCTCTCCTCCAAAAAAAGAATTAGATTCAGTCAGTCGTTCGACAATGTAACGATCTCCTACTTTTGTGCGATATAAATTTAAATTTAAACTTTTAAGATATTTTTCTAATCCGAGATTCGTCATGACTGTTCCTACCACTTCATCTTGATCTTTAAGCTCACCTTGATCTTTTAAAAACCGAGCGCAAATCCCAATCAAATGATCTCCATGAATAACTTGCCCTTGATCATTTATAATAACAACACGATCACCATCACCATCAATACATATTCCAATATCTGCTTTTTGTTTCAAAACTTCCTGAGCGCAAGTTTCAGGATGAATGGCCCCACAACCTTCATTAATATTTTGTCCATTAGGATGATCACCTAGAGAAATAACCTCAGCACCCAACTCTTCAAATACCAAAGGGGCCACTTTATAGCCTGCGCCATTGGCACCATCCACTACAATTTTCAAACCTTCCAAACTATATTTTTTATCAAAAACACTTTTTACTTGAACGATATAGCGCCCTAAAATTTCATCTAACCTTTTCGCTCTGCCTAAATCTGCTCCAAGCATAGTGGGAAGTTTCTCTGGAGATAAAACCATTTCTTCTAAAATTTTTTCTGTACTGTCGGGAAGCTTATGTCCTGTTCTATCAAAAATTTTAATCCCATTATCATAAAAAGCATTGTGAGAAGCAGAAATCATAACTCCTGCGTCAGCTCGCATAGATTGCACAGCAAAAGCTACTCCAGGAGTGGGCAAAGGACCTGTCAGAATAGCTTGTCCTCCTTGCGAACAAACACCTGCAGAAAAAGCTTGCTCCAACATATAGCAACTAAGTCTGGTATCTTTTCCAATAATGACCATGGGATTTTTGCGTGAATTTTTTTGTTGAAAGTAATTAGTGACAGCTCGCCCTAAAGCAAAAGCTACTTCACAAGTCATAGGAAAAATATTGGCCTTACCACGAATGCCATCCGTTCCAAATAGTTTTCTTTCCACAAAAAATCCTTTTGCTTTTATTTATAGAAAGAAAGAATAACAAAGAAAGCAGAACAGGTAAATGTTAGGCCGCTAATTTTTCTTCTTCTGTAAGCTCTCGCCCTTCTAAGCGGGCCAAAATTTCATCACTTTGTAAAAGCTTCTTACGAAGAGCTTCACGACTAATCCCCATCATTTTGGCTGTTTTAGATTTATTGCCATTATATCTCTTGATCTCGGCTAAAATGAGCTTGCGTTCAATCAGGGCCAAACGATCTTTCAAGGCAATATCATGATTAGAAACAAAAGGAATATCTGCAAACATTTTAAGCGTGGAACGGTTCTTATCAATAATGGGTGTAGCAAAATTTTCAATTTGAGAAATAATATGGCTCTTTGGATTGTAAATAACAGCTTTTTCTACCGCATCTTTAAGTTCTCGCACATTACCTGGCCATTCATAATCAGCCAACTGCTCTTGAACTTGAGGTGAAAACATCTTTAAAAGAAGTCCCTGTTTCTTGCACTCCATTCTTAAAAAATAATTAGTAAGTTCTCTGATATCATCTTTGCCTCTTTTACGTAAAGGAGCCATATAAACATAGGCCTGAGATAAAATTTCAAAAAGCTCTCTATTAAAAAAACCTTGTTCTTCCACCAAAGCCCTCAAATCTCGACTAGAGCAAGAGATGATTCTTACCTCTGACTTTTGTTTGAGAAAAGTCAGAAGTCTTTCTTGAATATTTACTGGTAAATAAGAAATCTCATGTAAAAAAACTGTTCCGCCTTGGCAAGCATTTAAAGCTCCTGCAGATTCTTCTGTGCCAAAAATCTCAGCACTTAATTGAGTTTCATCCCGACCTCCACAAAAAACTGTTTGCATAGGCTGAAGCCCACGCTTACCTTCTTCATGAATAATAGTGGCCAAAAGTTTTTTCCCAACTCCATGCTCTCCTTCAATGAGTAAAGGTGCATCAATATCTTTCATCTTTACAATAGATTGACGAATTTCTGCGGTTAAATGTGACTTCCCAATCAGAGCATTCTTACGGTCAAAAGGAGTACTAAATCTACGAATGTGTGACCCTTCCACCATAGGATTAAAATCATGAAAAATAGAAGAGAAGACAACACCTAATATTTTAAGAGTTTTTTCATCCTCAAAATTAAAACGACTTACCCCTCTTTTATTAGAAACCTCTAACACGCCCACGGTTTTATCTTCACGATTATAGATAGGAATACAAAGCATGGAATGAGTTTTAAGCCCTGTTAGCTCATCTAATTCTTCAGAAAATCTCGCATTCTCTTGAGTCATTTCCATATTGAGAAGATGGCCTGAGGTAAAAACAGAACCCACAATTCCTTTGCGATAGTCAAACTTAAGCCCCTGTTTCTCTACTCCATGTGTGGATTTGGCCTCTAGCTGATTATGAATAGGATCAATCACATAAAGTGTCGCTCTTTGCGCACTTAATATTCGACAAACTTCGCCTAAGAGATTATCGCAAAATCCATCTTTGGTTCCGAATTGAGTCATATCTTTAACCAGTGACAACATCAAAGATAAAATTTCAAAAGGATCACTTTGAGAGCTATTATTTTTAGAGATGGCCAAAGCAGACATAGATTCACGCATACGCTCAGGAGAAAGTGACAGCACAAATTGATCTAAAAATCTTTTAAGCACCACCTGATCATCTTCATCCACTTGAATGCCATAGACGACAGAACCTGCATGAATACCATCATTAAAAGAACGCACAACTTTTGCCGTAACATCGGCGTAAGCTTTTTTAAACTGTAAAGATATGCGAAGTTCACTTCCAATAGAAAGATCATCTTTAGTGATAAAACCTAAACCACTTAAGCTCATGTCTAACAGTTCAGCCCCTTCAATATACTGAAAAGAAGCTTTGCCTAGATCATCTCTCACCTCTTTTTCTACGAGGAAGCGAATATTATCTGCTTTCTCCACTGGAATTCGGAAAGAGCGTAAAAACTTATATTCTAAAAAACTTTGCATAAAATTCCTCTGAAAGAGATTCCTAAAGCTCTTATCGGTAGGATAAAATAAACTTTTAATCTTTTTGCCAAAAAGTTGTGGCAGAGAATATAACTAGACGAAATTTAAGGAAAAGCTTAAATTATCTGAAAAATAACTCTTGAGGCTTTCTTGAAACAGTATCTTTCTTTATTTTCTTTTTTCCCTTTGATAGCATTTGCATCTCATCCTAACTTTTGCTCTCTTATTGAGGCAAAATTTCAAAATTTGCAATGGAAATCCCCTCTTTGTCAGAATTATACATGGAATAATGTACGAAAAACGAAAACAGGCTCCTCGCTAGTCTGGCATACCTTCGGAGAACAAAACACCAGTAAAAATACAACTCTTGTTTTATGTGGCGTGCATGGAGATGAAATAACTCCTGTAAAATTTTGTTTTGATATTATGGAAAATTTAAAAAATCGCCCTGATTTTCTCAAAGATAAATTTATTGTCATAGCTCCTCTGGTAAGCCCCGATTCTTTTTTTAAGAAAAAACCCACACGCACCAATGCTAGTGGTGTGGATGTCAATCGTAACTTCCCCACTAAAGACTGGAATGCTTTAGCTCTTAAATCTTGGAAACAAAAATATAAAAGTGATAAACGCCGCTATCCTGGCCCCAAGGCCTTAAGTGAACCTGAAACACTTTTTCAAATGAATCTTATTATTCGTTACAAACCCAGTAAAATTATTTCTGTCCATGCTCCGCTGACACTTCTGGATTATGATGGCCCTGATAATTTGAATGATCATAATGGGAAACACGGGCATGAGCTTCTCATTCAAATGAGTGAAAAAGCCGAAGGTTATAAAATTAATGATTATCCTTATTATCCAGGAAGTTTAGGGAACTGGGCAGGCAATGAAATGAAAATTCCGACCTATACGTTAGAGCTTCCCAGCAGTGACCCCAGTAAAAGTACTGTCTATTTTGAAAAATTTAAAGGGGCCTTAGACCAGGCCTTTGAAAAAAACTTTGAGAATCCCCTATGAAAAATAGCTTAAAGCGCGAAACTTTTCCCACAGGACCTTTGGGTTGTAATACAACTTTCCTTTATGATGAAGAAAGTAAGGAAGCTCTGATCATTGATGCTGGTCAAAATGCTACTCAAGTTTATGATCTGATTACCGCCAAAAATTTAAAAGTGAAATACCTTTTGCACACCCACGCCCACTTTGATCATATTGGGGAATCATATAAACTTAAAATGCTTCTCGGAGGCATACCTGAGCTTTATTTGCATGAGCAAGATCAAATGCTTTATGCAGGGTTAAGCGAACAAGGAAAATATTTTGGTTTTAATCTGCCTCCTGCAGGCAATATTGATAAGTGGCATCAAGATGAAGAAACCTTTTCTTTTTCTTCTCCTTTGCTACAAAATTTTTTAAAAACACTTTTTACTCCTGGTCACACGCAGGGTTCTTGTTGCTTTTATACTGAAATCTTTGAAACACCTCTGCTCTTTAGTGGTGACACTCTTTTTTATCGCTCTATCGGTCGCACTGATCTGCCAGGGGGAGATTCTAATCTCATTTTAAAATCTATCAAAAATCGTCTTTTTACTCTGCCAGAAGAAACTTTGGTGATCACAGGGCATGGCCCTAAAACCACTTTAGCTTTGGAAAAAAAACATAATCCGTTTGTCGGGTCGAGATAAAAAAAAATTAATTCA
>JAGOVR010000069.1 GCA_018060635.1 Bacteriovoracaceae bacterium | reverse complement strand
GATACAGGAGCAAAAACAGTAGATGAGACAACTGTTTTTGCTTCTCTTTCTGATGCTCAAAAACTAAGAGGAACTCCCAGTGAGATTACTGATATTGCGGTAAAAGTGACGAACCCTTATGCTGTAGAAAAAAAATCTTCAGCTTGGAAATTAAGCTCCAGAGAAAAAGTTCTCTCATGGAAAGAATCTTCTGCCAGTATTCTCTCTGTCTTTAAAACGCAGGATATTGTCCGTAATTCTATGACCATCTCTATTATTTTAGTGGCCAGTTTTGGTATCTATAATATTTTATCTATTCTGGTAACACAAAAAAAACGTGACATAGCAATCCTTAGATCTATGGGCTACACTCCCAAAAATATTGTACAACTTTTTTTTTATCAAGGTCTTATTCTGGGAACTCTTGGTGGATTCATAGGGCTTATTTTGGGTTTTTTTATTTGTCGTCTCATTGGGCAAATTGAGATAGTTCCTAGAGGCATAGGTTCTAACTCTAACCATATGATTATAGCCTACGATATCATTATTTATGTGAAGGCCATTAGTATAGCGCTTACTTCTTCTATTTTATCCTCCATCCTACCTGCTCGTAGTGCTGGAAAATTAGAGCCTATGGATATTATACGTTCAGGAGGATAATTATGATTAAGACTCAAAATCTCATAAAAAAATTTAATCCTCATGAAGCCGCAGTTATTAAAGATGTTAATCTTGAAATAAAAAATGGAGATTTTATTTCTCTCATGGGTCGTTCTGGTTCTGGAAAATCAACACTCCTTTATATGCTCTCAACTCTTGATCGTCATTTTGTAGGAAATATTTTTTATGATGGCAAAGATATTTGCAAGATGTCCATTCAAGAAATTCATCAGATAAGAAATAAACAGATCGGTTTTGTTTTTCAATTTCATTACCTCTTAAGTGAACTTACTGCTATTGAAAACATTCTTCTGCCTGCTAGAAAGGCAGGGTTATTAATGGAGAAAGAATCTTTTGCTCGAGAGCTTTTACAAACAGTGGGACTGCAAGACAAAGCTGATCGCTTACCTGCTAATCTTTCAGGAGGAGAACAACAACGAGTAGCTATTGCCAGAGCGCTTATTATGAAACCTCAATATATTTTTGCGGATGAGCCGACAGGAAATCTAGATAGCACCAGTGGGGATATTATCTTAGAACTTTTTGCCAAGTTTAATCAAGAATATAAAACTACTATTATTTTCGTTACTCATGACGAAGAATTTGGAAATCGTGCTCCTCGAAAAATTAAACTGGTGGATGGAATGATTACACAGGACTTATCTTAAACCCAGCTTGCTTTCTAAAATAATTTATTTTCAATTATCATATTTTATCTAGCGACCACCGCCCCCAGTACCAATAACAACACTAGCTCCAACAATTGATTGATTTCCATGACCGTCATCTATCGTCACATTAGGAGACACAATCGCATTTGACACTAACGGAGTAAAAGTGAATGTTATAAAACTATTAGTCTCTATTCTATTACTAATAGTTGCTGAACCTTGAAAACCACTGATGTCATAAGTAACATCATCCCCTTCTGGATCCCATACATAGATAGTAATATCCACAGGAGTTCCATTAGGAGTTGTAGTGGTATTGGCATGAATAGATGGAGGAGCGTTATCAGGAAAAGGAACAGTGTTAAAATTATTATTCCCACCCAAAAAATAGAACTGAAGATAGCTAAAACATATCCTAATATAAGGATCTTGAGTCTTAACAAAATCATAAAAAGGAATTTCATCTGTACTGCTAATTTGATTTAATCCCATATTATGAAGAGATAAATAGTCATCAATACTTGTCATCATACTTAAAAGACAATATTGCGTGGACCCCCTAGAAGAATAAGGATTATTAAAGAATTCTTCCAATGAAGAAAATCCATTAATAACAAAAAGAGTGTCTAAGGCCGTGTACAGTTGCAAAGCAGGATAGCGCACTTTACTATCACTCACTAAACTAACCAGCTCACTTTCTTTATAGTTTTGCCAATCTAATGTATCTTGACTACGTAAGGTAATTAAATCATGGAGAATCGCTGTCGAATTCATCGATTCTTCTGCCGTCAAGATAAGTCCCCTCTTTGAGGTATTTCCTATAGGTGTAGAATAGTTTCTAACTTTAGTAGAAGTTATGGCCTCAATTTGAGTAATGACATTCCCTTTTAAAACAGTCGGCTGAGAAGGGAAATCAAATTTAAAAAAACCAACTGAATTTATAGACGTTTGGCAAACTAAGGTTCGATCAAAACTATCATGAACAACATACAGAGAAGCGCATGAATTTGTATCTGAACAAGGGGTACATCCTGCTATAAAATCAGTTGTATCTTTGGCGTAAGCCGAAGGAAATAGAAAGTCTAAAACTTTTACTACTGTTCCATCAATAATAAAAGCTTCTGACTCTTCTCCATTATTTTTTTTATCACTCGAACAGCTTATAAAAAAAAGAATAACCCCCAATATATAAATGACAAACCAAAAATTTTTAACACTCTTTTTCATAAGTATGTTTTCTTTATAAAAGGAAAACTAAGCGTCTTAAATTATATCATCTTTATTATTGGTAAAATATTTTGTACAAAAAGAAAGGTTTAGCCCCTTTTGAAGAAAACCTTTTTAAAAAAAGTGTGTCTTTTTTTTGTCAGTTTGATCTATTTCTGAGAGAGAATCGTTTCTATAAATTGCTGTGTCTTATACAACGCAATTTGCCCACTTAATCCCGAACTAAAAAAATCTAAGGCATGAGTGGCCCACGGGAGTTCTATATATTCTACCTTTGCTCCTACTTCTTTTAATTTACTTGCTAATTTCCTAGATTCATTCACACTGACTAACTCATCTTTTGCACCATGAAAAATAAGGGTAGGAGGAACGTCTTTATTTATATAACTACAAGGTGACGCACCTACATAAGCATCTAAGTGTGTTTTTAAACTTCCTCCTAGATAGTTTTTTAATAAAATCTCGGAATTTAAAACACTCCACCATCTATGATCTTTATCAAAGTCACCTAAATTGGTAGGTCCATAAAAATCAACCAAAGCTCTAATATCTGTTTCTGGTCTTGCAAAACCTTTATATAAAATAATTTGTGCTCCAGCAGAACGTCCTAATAAAATAAAATTTTTAATAGATTCTTTTTTATCTTGAAAATAAGTTCGTAAATATTTTAAAGCATCCTCAACATCTTGAACGGGAGCGGGAAATTTATTTTGAGGAGCCAGCCTATAATTCATACTGGCAACAATATAACCCTTGTCTGCAAAGTACTTATTTATCCAACCAGCTTCGACTTTATCTCCACTCTCCCAGCCTCCGCCATGAACGACCAAAATACAGGTTTCTTTTACGGTTTCTGAGTGACTTAAAAAAATATCTAAAGCCAAGCCTTTTTTATATTCCAATGTGATTTTAGAAATTTTTGTTTTAACTCTAAATCCTAAGAAAAGCTCCTTAATTTTTATCTTATGAAAATTTTGATAACTCCATATAACCATCCTAACAAGAGGGGTAAAATATAAAAATGCACTTAAGGTTAATAAAGAAAAGTCAGTCTTTGATGGCGCAAAAAAGAGAAAAAAAAGAGAAAAAAGCCCCAAAAAATGCCCAAACTCTATTGTTAATAAATTAAGATACCAAAGGAAAATAGAAATCCTTGCTCGAAATAAAGTAAAAAGAGATAAGATAAAAACACATAGAACGAAGTAGGAACCCATAGACTCACTATCATATAGGTTTTTTTCTCTAAACTACAAACAAGAAAAACTTCTTATAAAAAGCTCTGCTAGCCCCTCCAAGTTTACAGGGTAATAAAAACTTTGATCGCTGGCATACTCTCCAGAAATTTTTGACATTAAATTTGCCGTATTAGAAAATGATTCAGCACTTAGTCCGTCACTAAAGTGAATACTAATAATCTTATAGCCTAGATCTTTATAAGTTTGTGCCTTACCTAAGAGGATACTAGGATTATCTCTAAAATAATCATAGCCATCACTGATAAGAATAATAATTTTGTTAACACCCGTTCTTCCTTTTAATTGATCATAGGCAACTGCGTCACCTAAAGCTCTAAAGATATCGGTGCCCCCTATAGCTGTGAAGTCAATTCCTAATTCTTCAACGTTATTTGTCAATTCAACTTTTGTATTAATGACTGTATTAAATAAAAGTAACCCAACCATAGCATTAGGATTACTTGCAAGAATCCTCTCTGAGATAAGTTTAATAGCAGATTTAATTTTAGGTTCTTGTCCTTCTAAACTTCCAGAAATATCTGTTAAAAACCAAACATCTCCATCTAAACAATTCCCCCAACTAGGAGCTACATCTTGCGCATTGACTGAAAATAAAATAAAAAAACTCAAACTCAGAATATATTTCATGCGTATTTCCTTTCTTGTAGGTTTTCTTAAGTTTTAGATTTAATCAAAGAAGAAGGCAAAACATACACATAAAGTAAAAATATCCTTTTAGTCGTATCTCTGGGGTTGAATTTTATTGTTTTTCTTTAATTAGTTATGACAGATGTAATAATACATATCCAAAAAAGAAATTATTTGTAAGAATATTATTTTTTAGAGTAAAAAGTACCTTCTTTCCCTGAAAGACTTCCTAAAAATACTTTTATATCTGCGATCTCTGCATCCGTAAGTTTTAAATCTAACTGATGATAACCCATGATACGAATAGCGGCTTCTAATGTTTGTACTGAACCATCATGAAAATAAGGAGCCGTATGTACGACATTACGCAGAGAGGGAACTTTAAAGAAAAATTTATCTTCTTCATTTTTAGTAATTTTAAAACGACCTTCATCTTTAGTGGGATAAGAATTAATCATTCCAATTTTTTGAAAAGAATTTCCTCCGACTCCTTCTCCTGAGTGACATGAAATACAGCCTTTATCCATAAATGTTTTAAGTCCTTGACGCTCTTGCGCATTCAAAGCTTTTGCATCTCCTTTTAAGAAATCATCAAAGCGTGAAGGTGTTAAGAGTGTTTTTTCAAAAGCGGCAATGGCCACTCCAATATTTTTGTAAGTAAAAGCTTTTTTATCATTAAAAGCTTGTCTGAACAGCTCCATATATTCTGGGATTGCAATTTTCTTTAATGCTTCTTTTTCGTTTTTAAGACCATGTTCAATAGGGTTAAGAATAGGACCAATGGCTTGCTCTGCTAAGTCTTGAGCACGCCCATCCCAAAACTGTACAAAATGAATAGCAGAATTATAAACAGTTGGTGAATTACGATCGCCTCTAAGACCACTATGTCCAAGTGAAGTCGCTTCATTATCCACTCCAAATTGATCTAGCTTGTGACACGAATTACAAGAAATAGTGTCATTAAAGGAAAGTTTTTTTTCAAAATAAAGTTTTTCGCCTAATGCAATGAGATTTTTATTTTTTTCTAAATCTATTATTTTAGAAACATCTGACAACGGAACAAAGACACCTTGTGCTTCTTTCTGTAAAGCTTCAATTTCTTTTTTATTTTCTTTGAGAGTACAGGCTATATTTAAGATTAATAAAACTAACATTGAAATTTTTTTCATATATTTGAATCCCTTTTAATATGTTGCCATTAAAGACGGAGCATAGTACTTACTTTTATAATATATGCTAAAGTTATTATCAATTTTTTTTCTTTCTTTTTGTTTCAATATCTTGGGAAACGAAGGTTTTTGGAGACCTTACCATGCCCCTGATTTAGAAAGAGGCTATTCAGAGATGAGTCAGCTAGGAATTAATATTCCTTTGGATGCTATCTACTCTACCAAGAGAACAAATAAACTTTCAGCCATTGTAGCCATTAGAAATAAAGATTCCTTCTCTCCTTTTTGTACAGGATCTTTTGTTTCTTCCACAGGACTCATTCTTACGAGCTACCACTGCCTTCTTAATGAATTTAAACTTAATCCTAACCTTGCTAGTGATATTTTGGAAGGCTATCCCAATCTCAATTCTAATCATGAAATAAAAATGGAAACGATCTCCATACTAGTTTTTCAGATAGCAAAAAATATCTCCCATATGTCCGAAGAGGAAGTTGCCGACTTAAAAAGAACATACCAAGATCCCTCTTTTGTGACATTCATCCAAACATCTCCCCCTTTTAGAGACACTTATTTCTTTTTATTTAAATATGTGAATGATATTCGATTAGTCGCAGTTCCATCTTTGGAATTAAGTAACTTAAAAAACGAAGGCTATCGAAAATGGCCACAAAATAAAGCCGACTTTGCCCTTCTGCGAGCTTATCAAAATACAGGGAAACCTTTTAAACCTCTTATTTTTTTAAAGACCGTTCAGACAATGCCTGAAGAAAGAGAACTTAACATTCTTTTAGGCTTTCCTGGTAGCACATCTCGTTTTAAATCATCTCTTGCGGCTCAAGCACAACGAGATGTAATTTTACCCACTAAAATTGCTCTCTCTTCTTTAGAATTAGAACTTTCTAGTAAAAATTCTCTTCCAATATTTCCTGTAGATCATCTTTACCAAACTTTAGATCAAAAATTATTTAGCTATCTAAGTGATGCTTCTTGGTTAAAAAATAAAATTATAAAAGAGCAAAAAAATCTTTCGACAAAAACTTTAGACGCCTATCAATCCTTCAAATCAAATTTTAAAAAAAATGAAGAAACCTATCTTCTAAGTCTACTAGCTCTTCCCTCTAAAAAGAAAACCCCTTTGGAAAAATTTAGCACCTCCTTACGGATGTGGTTCCTCCAAAACCAAATATCTCCCTTAGATTTTATTGAATTTCAAAATCGGAATATGGAAAAGAACTCTTTTCTTAATTTTCTTAACCAAATAGATCTAAAACCTTATGACTTTTATAGTGAAAGAGATTTGACTCTTCTCCAAATATTATTACAGCAAATGGAACCCACCATAGATCCTGCTATTTTTGAACAAAGTATCTTTACTTCTTTTGAGCGCTGGCGTTCTTTTTATAATGCTGTCCTATGGGATGAAAAAAATATTGATGATCTCATTCATGATCCTGGCTATCAGCATTTAGCCCAAATGCTTCCCCATTTT
This sequence comes from Bacteriovoracaceae bacterium, assembly GCA_018060635.1. GTDB lineage: Bacteria > Bdellovibrionota > Bacteriovoracia > Bacteriovoracales > Bacteriovoracaceae > JAGOVR01. The sequence continues at coordinate 899 of JAGOVR010000069.1, read as the reverse complement.
GAAAAGATAAATATTCCGTTACAACAAAAACGCATCGTTATTGAAAACGAGTTTACAGAAAAAAACCCTCCCTATGCGGAAGCTGATGGTACTCTCCGCTTCACCTTTGGCCACCTTACTCCTAATATCCCTACTCAGCTTGATCTCAAAGGAAAAAAAGCTACTTTAAATTTTCTTTCTACTGTGGATAACTTCTCTGGCTTTTCTGGCGGTCCTCTTTTAAATGCAGATGGCCATATGTTTGGAATTTGCTTTGACTCTACTTCTGTGAATAATGGCTTTATCTACTTAGAAAATGAATCTTCTGTTTGTCTGCATATGAGTTCTATTTATCTTATTTTAGAAAATTTTGCTGGAAAAGAGATCTTGAGCGAACTGAGTCAATAAAAGTTAGCCTTTTAACTTGATATAAAAAAAATTATACTTTTTTGAACCTTTTTTAAACTTCATACGTCTAATGAGTATGTATTAACTATTTTTAAGGAGTTTCTTATGTTGAAACGCAACTTTATTCTGACTCTTATTCTGACACTTTCACTACCTCTTTGTCTTAAAGCTGAGCATTCTTCTCGACATAAACCACACAAAGATAATCTGCAAAAATTAAACCTTTCTGACGATCAAAAGAAGCAGTTAGAACAAATTCAAACGGATCATCAGCGTTCGATTAAATCTATCTTAGATCAAATGGCCAAACAACAAAAAGAAAAAGCTGATTTATTAGCTGATACACAAACAGATAAAGATAAGGTAAATAAAATTGATGCTCTCAATAAAGAAATTGCAGATGGGCATCAAGCTTTAAATCTCAAACGCCAAGAGAGACAAACTAAAGTAAATGCGATTCTTACCCCTGAACAACGAATTCAAATGGAGAAAAATAAAATGGCCCGTAAAGG
>JAGOVR010000068.1 GCA_018060635.1 Bacteriovoracaceae bacterium | reverse complement strand
CTTCTACGCTTAGAGGATCTTTAGGTTTATCAAAAAAATTAAGAAGGTCCTTCATGTGAGAGTTCCCCTTTATCTAAATTTAAAAATATAGTTTCTAGTTCTCTTGTCCAGCTTCTTCTAACTTAATATCCAAAGCTAGAGCTTGTAATTCCTTCACCAAAACATTGAACGATTCAGGAAGTCCTGGCTCTAACACCATTTCTCCTTTCACAATCGATTCATACATTCTGGTTCTTCCTACAACATCATCGGACTTCACAGTTAAGAATTCTTGTAAAGTATAAGCCGCACCGTAAGCTTCTAATGCCCACACTTCCATTTCTCCAAGTCTCTGTCCTCCGAATTGTGCTTTCCCACCTAGCGGCTGTTGAGTCACTAGAGAGTAAGGTCCCGTAGAACGAGCGTGAATTTTTTCATCCACTAAATGGTGAAGTTTCAGCATATACATAGATCCAACAGTTACTTCTTCTGCAAATGCTTCTCCTGAAATTCCATCGAAAAGAACTGTTTTTCCGCTCTTATCTAAATCTGCCAGCTCCAACATATCTTCAATATCTTTTTCAGTCGCTCCATTAAACACAGGTGAAGCAAAGCGCACACCATGCTGAAGTTGTTCCGAAGCTTCACGCACTTCTTTATCTGTAGCTTTTTTAAGCCACTTCTGTGCTTCTTCATCATCTTTATAAATACGAGATAAAAGATCACGTAAATGCTTAGACTCTGCTTGAGTTTCTAGCATATGAGTAATTTTATCTCCCAAGCCTTTTCCAGCCCAACCTAAATGAAGTTCAAGGAGCTGACCAATATTCATACGTGAAGGAACCCCTAGTGGGTTAAGCACGAAATCAACTGGCGTTCCGTTAGCTAGAAATGGCATATCTTCTAAAGGAAGAACGCGAGAGATCACCCCTTTATTTCCGTGGCGTCCCGCCATCTTATCTCCTGCTTGCAGTTTTCTCTTGATGGCAATATACACCACCACTTTTTTAATCACTCCAGGCAGAAGGTCATCACCTTTGTGTAATTTTGCAATTTCATCATTGGTGCGACTACGAACACGATTAATTCTATTACGAACATCCGCAAAGTATTCACCTAATTTTTCTTCCATATCTCCTTGCAAAGGAATATATCCAATGAGTTCAAATGGAATGTTTTTAAGTATCTCAAGTGTAACTTCAGCACCCTTAGCAATAAGCTCTGTTGAACCATCTTCTGAAATAAGCTTATCTACTGTTTTAACATTCTTAAGCATTTCAGCGATTTTTCTAAGAGAAGAAGCTTGAATAGCCTTCACTTCAATTTGCTCATCACGGCGTAAAAGTTTCGTTTCTTTTTCAACAATACCTTTAGAACGTGCATCTAAATCCACACCTTCACGAGTGAAGACGTGAGCATCAATAACAGTTCCATAAACAGATGAAGGAACACGCAGAGATGTATCTTTAACTTCCCCTGCTTTATCTCCAAAGATTGCTTTTAAAAGTTTTTCTTCAGGAGAAAGTTGTGTCTCACCTTTAGGCGTTACTTTTCCAACCAAGATATCTCCTGGTTTTACAATAGCACCCACTCGAATAATCCCTGCTTCATCTAAGTCTTTAAGAGACTCTTCACTCACATTAGGAATATCACGAGTAATATCTTCTTTCCCTAACTTGGTATCTCTTGCTTCCACTTCAAAACTTTCAATATGGATTGATGTAAACACATCTTGGGCTAACATATTTTCACTCAGAAGAATTGAATCTTCGTAGTTGTATCCACCCCAAGGCATGAACGCTACCAAAACGTTTTGTCCTAAAGCCAAATCACCAAAGTGAGTAGCTGGACCATCCGCTAAAATATCACCTGGTTCTACATGATCACCTTCTTTTACAAGGGCTCTCTGATTCACGCAGGTATTTTGATTGGATTTTTGGTACTTGATAAGTTTATAAATTTCCAGTCCTGTATCATCCACATCAAATTTATCTTTTTGAATAACAATGCGATTAGAATCAACAAAAATAACTTTACCTTTAGCTTTAGCTACCAGTGTTGCTCCTGAATCACGAGCAACTAATGGCTCAATTCCTGTTCCTACGATAGGTGCATCTGTTTTCATTACAGGGACAGCTTGTCTCATCATGTTAGAACCCATGAGAGCTCTATTGGCATCATCATGCTCTAAAAATGGAATCAAAGATGTTGCAACTGAAATCATTTGCGAAGGAGAAACGTCCATCAGTTCCACTTCGGAAGCTTCAACTAAAGCAAACTCTCCTGATTTTCTCGCTGTAATATGCGTTCCTACTACTTTATTAGCACTGTCGATGATACTCGCATCTGCCTGTGCAATAGTTTTCCCTTCTTCTTGAAAAGCAGAAAAATATTTAATATCTTCGTGAACTTTTCCTTTCTCATCTACAACGCGGTAAGGAGTTTCAATAAATCCATATTCTGAAACACGAGCGTAAGTAGCCAGTGAAGTAATCAAACCAATATTTGGTCCTTCTGGAGTTTCCACAGGACACATTCTTCCGTAGTGAGTTCCATGAACGTCACGTACTTCAAATCCAGCTCGTTCACGTGTAAGTCCACCTGGCCCTAAAGCTGAAAGTCTTCTCTTGTGAGTAATTTCAGAAAGAGGATTGGTTTGATCCATAAACTGAGAAAGCTGAGATGATCCGAAGAATTCTTTAATAGCGGCGGCAACTGGTTTTTGATTTACTAAATCATGAGGCATCATCGTTTCAAGTTCTTGGAGAGACATTCTCTCTCTAATCGCTCGCTCCATACGAACAAGGCCTACTCGAAATTGATTTTCTAATAATTCACCTACCGAGCGTACACGTCTATTTCCTAAGTGATCAATATCATCAACGGAACCTTTTCCATTATTTAGATTCACTAAATAGCGCATAGTAACCAAGATATCTTCATTGGTAAGAACAGTATTTTCTACTGGAATATCTACGCCAAATTTATAATTAATCTTCATTCGACCTACACGAGATAAGTCGTATTTTACAGGATCAAAAAATAAAGAATTAAAAAGTTCCCCTGCGGCTTCAACCGTAGGAGGCTCCCCTGGTCTTAATCTTTCAAAAATCTTAATAAGAGCGTCTTCTTTAGTAGGTGTCTTATCAAGTAATAATGTATTTCTGATTTGATCACCGAAGTTAATCATATCAATGTAGAGAATTTGAATTTTAGTAAGACCAGAATCAACCAGAGTATCAATCTTGTCTTGAGTTAAAATTTCATTAGCACTACAAATAATTTCACCTGTTTTTTTATCAATGATGTCTTCTGCTAAAATTTTACCTACGAGTTCTTCCAATTGCATTGGAAGTTTTTTATAACCTGCATCTTTAATTTTAGTAACAGTAAGTTTAGAGAATTTTTTTCCTTTCTTAACAATTTCTTCCCCTGTCTTAGGATGAACAATGTCACTAGTAGCACGAGCACCTAAAAGAAGATCAAAATTAAGCTCTCTTTCAAATTTATGTTTTTTCCCTAGGTGAACAGTCTCTTGAAAATAAAACTCTTTAAGAATTTGAGAGATGCTAAGACCCATGGCTTTTAAAATAACTGTAGCGTGTAATTTACGACGACGATCAATACGCGCGTAAAGAATGTTCTTATGATCAAATTCAAAATCTAACCACGAACCTCTATGAGGAATGATGCGAGAAGAATAAAGAATTTTCCCACTGGAATGTTTTTTTCCACTATCGTGCTCAAAAATAACCCCTGGAGATCTATGAAGCTGAGAAACGATAACTCTCTCTGTTCCGTTATAAACAAAAGAACCCGTATAAGTCATTAAGGGAATATTTCCTAAATAAACTTCTTGCTCTTTAATAGAGGAAACCACTCTATTGGCCACATCTTTTTGGCTCGTTTTTTTACCTTTACTGGAAGTATTTGCAACTTCATTCTCATCTACTTCAAAGTGAATGAGACGAACTGTCACTTTAAGCGGAGACTCATAAGAAAGACCACGCTCACGACATTCTTTAACAGAATATTTAGGATCTTCTAATGTATAATTTACAAATTCTAAACAAGCAGTCTTATTAAAATCGTAAATAGGAAAAATAGATTTAAACACACCCTGCAATCCTGTATCTGTCCTGCGAGCAGGAGCTATTCCCTTTTGAAGAAATTCTTCAAAAGAGTCCAACTGGATCTGCATAAGCCCTGGAGGATCCATTGCCTGCTTAAATTGGTTAAAGGTTTTTCTAAACCACTTATTCGGAGCAAAGGTCTTTGCCATGGACAAAACTCCCTTCTATCAAAAAGATACTAAAAAATAAAAAGAATCCTGAGCACTTTTTAAAGGACTCAGGAATCCCCATTGGTATTAATTAAAAAAATTATTTAAGCTCAACTTTAGCGCCTGCGGCTTCAAGCTTTTTCTTAATTTCTTCAGCTTGAGCTTTATCAACGCCTTCTTTTACAACTTTAGGAGCGCCTTCCACTAAATCTTTAGCTTCTTTAAGCCCTAAACCTGTAATAGCTCGAACTTCTTTAATGGCATTAATTTTATTAGCACCAGCATCTGTTAAAATAACAGAAAACTCTGTTTGTGCTTCAGCAGCAGCAGCGGGAGCGGCTCCACCAGCAGCAGCCACAGGAGCGGCTGATACACCAAATTTTTCTTCTAACTGTTTTACTAAACCAGCTAAATCTAAAACAGACATTTTAGATACGTGATCCATTAATTGTTCATTTGTAATACTCATAAAATTCTCCTTCTCAAAAAATATTTTTAAATATCATTTCGTTTATAATTATGCGGACGCTGATCCACCTTCTTCTTTTTTCTTTCTAATACTGTCAAGCACTCTAACAAAAGCAGAAACGGGTGCATTAAATGTTGCAAGAAGTGTCGCAAGCATTTGATTTCTAGAAGGCAATTTAGCAAGTGTCGCTACTTCTGCTTTACTTAATTCCTTATCACCTAAAAATCCACTATTTAAATGAATGACTTCATTTTCTTTAGAAGCATCAAATAGTACTTTTGCTACCATGACAGGATCTTCAAAAGCAAAGGCTACAGCCGTTGATCCCTTAAGACCTGATAAAATCTTCTCGTAAGGAGTCCCTTGACTTGCACGAGCAAAAAGGGTGTTACGACTGATCATAACAACTCCGCCAGCTTCCCTTACTTCCTTGCGGATTTGAACAGCTTTATTAGCTTCAATTCCCACAAGATTTGTAACAAAAACTCCCTTAGCTTTATCTAAGTTTTGGCGAATGTTACTTACTAATTCTTCTTTTTTTGCTTTATTAATAATCATATATAATCCTTATTTCTTACGAAGCACCCACAACATTAAGAATATTTAAAACATCCATTTTAATCCCTGGCCCCATAGTCGAACTTAAGGTTACTGATTTTAAGTAAGTTCCTTTTGCTGTATTGGGCTTAGCTCGTGCAATAGCAGTCGCTATTGTTTTAAAATTAAGGATGAGATCTTCTGTTTTAAAAGATTTTTTACCGATAGGAACATGAACAATCCCACTTTTTTCTGTACGATATTCAACTTTCCCTGATTTTTGTTCAGCAACAGCTTTAGTAATTTCTGTTGTTACTGTTCCAAGTTTTGGATTAGGCATAAGACCACGAGGTCCCAAAAGACGACCAATTTTTCCAATTTTTCCCATCATATCAGGAGTCGCAATCAAACGATCAAACTCCATCCAACCACCAGCAATTTTATTAATAATATCATCACCACCAGCAAGATCTGCACCTGCTTTTTCAGCTTCTGCAATCTTATCTCCTGAAGCAATAACAACAACTCTCACAGTTGTTCCCATTCCTGCAGGCATCACAATAGCTCCACGAACCATCTGTTCTGCGTGACGTGGATCAATTCCTAATCTAAATGCTAATTCAATAGTTTCATCAAACTTTGCGTAAGTAGTTTGAGGAAGAAGTTTGAATGCTTCTTCAACACTGTAAAGTTTTTTTGAATCAACTTTCTTTTTTGCTTCAATATACTTTTTTGATCTTTGCGTTGCCATAAAATTACCTCCGGTTCCAGCGACTTAAAAATTAAGTCTCCCGCTCGTGTTTTTAAATTTATTTATAATCTAGCTTAAGTCCCATGGATCTAATGGATCCCTCCACCGTCTTCTTACGTGCAGGCGTTGAAGCCGCTGTAAGATCTGGTTTTTTTTGTTCTGCAATTTCTTCTACCAATTTTTCAGAAACATTTCCAACAACCTCATGTCCTGGTTTTTTAGCTCCGCTCTTTAACTTAAGTTTAGTCTTAAGAAGATAAGCTGTAGGAGGTGTTTTAGTAATAAAACTAAATGATCTATCAGAAAAAACCGTAATAATTGTTGGAAACATGACACCTTGGTCTTTCTGCGTTTTAGCATTAAATGCCTTACAGAATTCCATAATGTTCACCCCTTTTTGTCCAAGGGCAGGCCCAATTGGAGGTGAAGGATTTGCTTGTCCACCAGGGATTTGAAGCTTAATAAAACCTGTTATTTTTTTTGCCATAAAAAACTCCGTTAAACTTTTTCAACTTGTGTAAAATCTAATTCTACAGGTGTTGGTCTTCCAAAAATTGAAACCTGTACTTTAAGTCTTCCTTTATCATTTACTTCCTCTACCATTCCTACAAATGAAGTAAACGGTCCTTCAATTACCTTAACTGAATCTCCTTGAGAAAAATGGGCCCCTGATTTGGCTTTCTTAAAGCCCCCCGTCGCTTGAACAAGCATGGCTTGTGCTTCTTCATCTGCAATAGGAATAGGTTTTCCTTTTTCCCCACCTACAAAGCCAGTCACTTTGTCAGTATTCTGCACTAAGTGCCAAGAAGCCTCAGACATTTTCATTTTTATCAAAATATAGCCTGGAAAGAATTTCTTCTTCATAGACTTTTTCTTACCAGCAACATTTACTGTTACCTGTTCTTGAGGAACATAAATTTGAGCAAAATGTTCTAACATTTTATGTGTGGTAATGCGCTCTTTTAAAGACTGCTGTACCTTCGCTTCAAACCCGCTTAACACGTGTAAAATGTACCACTTAAAATCATCAGATAAACCTTCTGAAAGATATTCAAGCCCCATTACAGAAGGAGCAGAGTCTAAGGCATCGCTTAAACCAGCAAAATTTTTTGTTTCTTTTTCTACTACTTTCGTCATTATAAAAATCTCTATTAAAACAATAACCCTAATAATTTACTGGATAAAAAATCAAACAAACCAAAAACAAAACCAGCTATAGTAACCGCAATAATAATACCAATCGTATGCTTAACTGTTTCACTTTTATCTGGCCAAATAACCTTGGTCAATTCTTCTGCTGTTTCATAAAGAAAAGAAGAAGTTTTAGGATTTTTTAAAACAATAACAAAACCCGTAAAAGCTAAAACAACTGATAACCCTTGAACAATATATTTAAAATTTGGTATTTTAGATTCTAATTCAAACCATATGCCCAGTTGCTGTAAAAAAAGATAAAGAATGTATCCAACAATAATAGCAGAAACTGCTACCGCCGCTTGCACCCATTTTTTATTTTGCTCTAACCCAGCTGTTGTCATAAACTAAAGACGCTCCAAAATAAATCAAAAATAAACAAAGACAAGAAATCCCTTGTCTCCCATAAAAAAACAACCACTAAAAGCGATAAGTGCCTCTTTATGCAGGAAAAGAGGCCGTTTGTCCATCTAATTTTAAATTTATTTTATAAAATGCTCCTAATTTTGTACCACTTTGCATAAAAGTGGCAGGCGCAACAGGATTCGAACCTGTAACCTACTGATTTGGAATCAGCCGCTCTACCGTTGGAGCTATACGCCCCTTTTTTTCAAAAAAAAAGCAGGCTTTTGAGGGCCTGCTTTTTTAAGAATTTATTTCAATTATTCAACAATTTCTGAAACTGTTCCCGCTCCAATAGTCTTACCACCTTCACGAATCGCAAAACGAAGACCTTTCTCCATAGCGATTGGCGAGATTAACTCTACTGAAAAGCTAGTGTTATCTC
>JAGOVR010000067.1 GCA_018060635.1 Bacteriovoracaceae bacterium | reverse complement strand
GCCACAGAAAGGCGTTATCGTAGCGGTTTTATTTTACCTCACATTTATGATTATGCTAAAAATTCTCAAGTTTACTTGTGTTCAGATGTTCCTGATATGTATGATCCTGTTTTTATTCCAACGGTATTGAAAGAGCTTTTTCCTCTTATATGGCAAATTGGAGGAAGGTCTCTCTTTTTATTTTCAGCTAAAAGTCGTTTTGAGATTGCCCGCGAAGTTTTATTGAAAGAATTTGATCCGAAGATTCCTCTTTTTATTCAGAATATGGGGCAACAAGTAGTAGATGAATTTAAAGTAGCACCGAGTGGTATTCTTTTAGGGATGGAATCTTTTGGAGAAGGTCTGGATATTGCGGGCGATAAATTACAATTTGTCTTTATTGATAAAGTTCCTGATCTTAGGCAGGACATTGTCATTAATGAGAGACGAGAGGTTTTTGAGAAGAAGTTTGGTAATGAGTTTGAAGATTATTTTATGGCCCATCGGGCACGCTTGCTTCATCAAAAGTTAGGTCGTCTTTTACGAACACATAGCGACCATGGAGGAGCTATTATCGTGGATGCGAGGCTTAAGCGTTGGAAAAAAGGTACGTTAGATAAATTCAAAAAAATGTTAGAACCCTATCCTGTAAAAACGACACCTCTTAAAGAAGCTAGGGATAAAATTACAGAATTTATTTTAGAAAAAAGATAAATTTGAAAAGAATGTAAGATATTATTAGCATTCCATTGAGTTTTCTTCGTGTAGCATTTCTCAAAACGAAACAATACATCGAGGGGATTTGATTGAAAAAAATATTTATTTTATGTCTTTTTGTTTTTTCTTTTACGGCCTTTGCACAGTCCAGAGTACAACCTACAAAGATAGAGCCCATTCAAGTGATGTTTTCTAACCAAACCGTTTCTTGTGATGGCTATAAAGAAATAGAAGAGGGTGATTTTCCTGTTCTTTTCCTTTATGAAGGGGCCAATGAAGTTTTACGTATTGATGGAATGTATTATAACGATTTAGAGTTTTTTGAAGATAAAGACATTGAAAGTGGATTAACAGAGGTTGTTATTTCTCTGGATTATCCTCATTCTACCAGACAAGTAAGTTTTGATGATCCTGCTATGCTTATTGAATATTGGGAGAAAGATTTTGAAAGTGAGATCTATACTGATTTAGATAATGATGAGGATCTCTCTTTTTCTAAAGATGATGAATAGTTTTGATCTGTGCCTTCTCTTCTGAAAAAAAAGTATTACCTTTATATTCTACTTTGTGCTGATAAGTCGTTATACACGGGTATTACAATAGATTTAGCTCGGCGCTTAGATGAGCATAATCATTCTAAAAAAGGGGCGAAATATACGAGGAGTAAGCGGCCAGTAGTTTTAGTATTTTCTAAAAAGTTTAAAGATCGCTCAAAAGCTACAAAAGAAGAAGCTCGTATTAAAAAACTTTCCCGCAATGAAAAATTAGAACTTATTAAGAATTACTGAGTGATGCGGATTTTAGAAGTAAACTTATGTATTTTTTTATCTAAAGAAAAAGACACATGAAAAAGATAAACACTTGGAATTAAGGAATTAATATCAATTAAAAAGTGACCTTCAGCATCTTTATTCTTCATATTTTGCAATTTGGTTTGAGTGCCAGCTATATCTTGAATAGAAACAGTTACGTTTTCAACGTTCGGATTATTTATTTTTAATTTTACAAAAGAATGAGAAATAGATGCAGGGTTAGGAAAAAGGGCAAACTGCAGATCAGTAGGAATATAATTAATGCTTCCTAAAAGGTCTTGAGGTTCTACTTGGTAATTTTGAAATATGATTCTATAGCAATTTAAACCTGACTTTGGATTTCGATCTACGTATTCAAAAGTTGAGGGAATGCCAAGAACTATTCCTACAGGATTGGTTGGATCAGTATAAAGATTTCTTGCTGGCACAGAAGATTCTAATGGGATCCAATTGCCAAAAGGGAGATTTTTCTCACAATTAAGGTCAGTATTTCTTTGAATGACAAAAGCAGTTCCAAGATTTGTTTGTCTATTTTCCCAAGCGTCACTAGTGGTCCAGCGCAGTCGCACTCCTTCGGATGTCTGTTCAACCTGATCAAAAAATTTCCAAGACTCTTGAGCTTGAAGGGACGACAAAAAGAAAAATAATATAAAAAAAGATAAACGCATGACGTTATTATAAAGCTAAAGAAGTAGGATCGTCTATACTTTATTAATGGCGCACCGGAGAGGATTCGAACCTCTGACCTACCGCTTAGAAGGCGGTTGCTCTATCCAGCTGAGCTACCGGTGCTCTGTGTTATTATACTCAATTTGAGATAACAGATTAATTTTTAAGGGGGGTGGCTGTCAACCAAAACTATGAGATATGATAAAGCTATGGTGATTCAAGAAAAAAATATTAAAACTTTAGAAGATTTGCGACAGCATATTTTAGGGAAAGTTCCTTCTCTTTATACTTCTTCTAAGACTTCCACAGTTATTCCTTATGATCGAATAAAAGAATTTATTAAAAGTGATAATTTTTTTTTAGTAAATCTTTCAGGGATGCCTTCTCAAATACAGCTTAAGCCCAATGGGAACTTAGTTCTTTCAGGAGCGGTAAGTTGGTTGGAGGCTAAAAATTTTTTAAAAAACCAAGGTAGAGATCTTAAGGCATCTCCCACGGAAGAGTTGGCCCTTGTTTTAGCAGGTGTGGCCACATCCTGCACAGGGGAGCGTAGTTTTGGATTTGGGCCTTTTAGAGATCATATCCTAAGTTTAGAATATATGGATTATCAAGGAGAAGTTAAAGAGTTAAAGTCATCACAAAAATTTACTTTATCAAGTTTAGAAAAAATAAGTCAGTATCAGAAAAGTTATACTCCCTATCTTCCATTTAAAAATGCTCCTTTTCCTCGTTTAGAAAAAGAAACTGATTTGTTGATAGGAACGGAAGGACAATTAGGTGTTGTAACTAAAGTAGAAATGAGTACTTGTTTATGGGAGAGGCAACGTTATTTTTTTATTAAACTTCCTTCTTGGAAAAAAAATGATGAAGCTCACCTAGAGATTCATCAAAAAGTGCAGAAATATAGAGAGGCTATTAGTGCAGTGGAATTTACTGATGAAAAAAGTCTCAATCTGCTTGACCCCCAAGATCAAATAACAAAAGAAGGAGATCTACTTTTTTTAGAAGTAAAAAGTAGTTATGTTGAGAAAATTTATGACGAACTTTTTTCTAAGCTAACTTATATTCATGAGGATCAGATATTTGAAATAGAAAAAGAAAAATATCATAAAGTACGCAGTCAAATTCCTAGGCAAGTCGCAGAGTTTATCTCGCATCACAAACTTTTAAAACTAGGAACGGATACTCAGTTCCCTGTTGATAAACTACATGAACTCTTTGCCATTTATCGCAAAGCTTCAGAGGTTTGTCTTCATCATAACCTTTTTGGTCATTTTGGAGATACTCATTTGCACTTTAATTTTTTACCACAAGAGAAAGAAGTTTCTAAATGTCAAAATTGGTTAGAAAATTTTTATCCTCAAGTTTTGCAAGCGGGTGGATCACCATTTGCCGAACATGGCATAGGAATTTTAAAGCAGAAATATATCAAACACTTTTATACTTCTATTCAAAAAGATGTCTTTCGTGAACTTAAACAAAAGTATGATCCTTACCAACAATTTTTCCCTCAAGGATATATGCATTTATGATAAAAGCTCAGGTTTTACGTAGTGATTTAAAATTTTTTGAGTGTGAAATTTTAGAAAGTAAAAAAGTTGTGAATGCTGTGGCGTTAGGTAATTTACTTAAACAAGATAGTATCGTAGTGGGAGATTTTGTTAGTTTAGAACAAAATGAAGAAGAGTGGCGTATTCTGCAAGTCCTTCCCAGAAGAAATGAAATGTGGAGGCTCTTACCAAGGGAGAAAAAGAAAAAGATCGTGGCATCTAATTGCGACGTGATGATGGTGATTGTCTCAGCATCGCATCCCACTTATAAGCGAGGACTTCTTGATCGTTATCTTCTGCGTAGTGTGCAGTGGGAAATTCCTGCGATAGTCATTTTTAATAAGATGGATCAGCATGATGAAACTGTTTTTGATATTAAATTTGAAGCTCGTAGGTTAGAAAAATTAGATATTAAAATTTATGAAATCTCTGCTACTCATTCTGAGTATAAAAAACAGTTTTTGTCACAAGGATTAGAAGATTTAAAAAAAGATTTAGAAAATAAGACCACCATTTGTATGGGGCAATCAGGAGTAGGGAAAAGTAAGCTCATATCTCTTTTAAGTGAAGGTGAGGCTAATCTTTATAGTCAGGATTTGGGAAGTGTGAATAAAGGCAAGCATACCACCACTTGGTCTGAACTTTTACGTTTCAAGAAATTTTCATTGATTGATTCCCCTGGAATCCGTTCTTTTTCGGTGGAAGATGTGAAAGAGAGTGAACTTCTTTCTCTTTTTCCTGACCTAGAAGAGATAGCGCGTTTTTGTCAGTTCGCTAATTGTGAACATAATCCCAAGGCCAAAGCGTGTGCTTTTTTTAATTCCCAAAGACCAGAAGAAGAGCAACATATTGTTTTGTCAAGGCTAGATTCTTATCATTCACTTCTTATCGAAGTTGCCAAATTTGAAGATTGGGAAAAGAAATAGGAATGAGCACTTATTTATAGACTTCTCTTCTATGCCCAATTTTGATGATGGTAATTTTGATAAGCTGGTTCTCTATAGTATAAATCATGCGATAATCTTGAATACGAATGCGGTAGAGAGCGTCAGCTCCTTTTAATTTTTTGATAGGCAAAAGTTCAGTATAAGGATTCAAGGCCAAAAGTTGTGTAGCGTCTATAATTTTTTGTTGCACTTTGGAAGGAAGACTTTGGAGTTCTTTAAGAGCACTTTTTTTGAAGACAACTTGGTAACTTGGAGAGCTCATTTTTTTAATTTTTTAAGAACTTCATTAAGTGAAACTTCTTCTTCATTTTTGCGTTCTTGATAGGTAGTTAGATCCATCTCATCTTCTAATTGTTCACGAATAGCATTTTCAATAACACTCTGAATTTTGAGTCCTCTTTTTTTGCAAAAAAGAGTGAGAGCTTTCTTGAGTTCTGAATCTATATTAGTAGAAAGGGTGGTGTATGTTTGCATGATCTTTATTATACATGAAAAACCTTGGAAAAAAAAGACCACGATGGGTTTTTATGTGAAATCAGGTAGTTAAACCTAATTTAACGGCATATTTTATAACACTAATATAAAATATACGGCAGATTTTATATCACAAACATAAAATATGACTTAGTAACTGTGTGAATCAAAAAACTCATCTTTTTTTCCTAAAATCCGATATGGAAGGAGTATGCACTTGAAAAAAGGATGGTTATGAGTGACGCAAAAGTTTTGGATTTTGTCGCAAAAAGAAAAGACAGTTTAGAGCAAAAACGCCGTCAATTTGAACGGGTCATGTTTGATAGTTTTCTAGGTTGTTATTCAGTCATTGATGCTCATGGAGCCATCTATGCTACAAAACTTATGGATATTTCACCCGAAGGATGTCTTATTCAAGTCCCTAAGCAAAAAAATAATAAAAATGTTTTTAAAGCAGAAAGTGATTTAACTCTTCGTCTTTATTTTACGACTGAGGCGTTCATACCTGCGGTAGTTAAAATTAAAAATAGCAGACCTTATACAGATGAAAATGGGGATGAATTTGTGCAATATGGCTGTCAATTTGATAAGAACGTTTCTAGTTTTACAGCACTTGAGAGTTTTATCCAGTTCATTTATAAGTTTTCCGAACATTCGCATGTAGACAAAGGCGAACGCCGAGTCTATTTTCTCTAAGAATTCATATTTAAGGCATATTTCGCCCCTCTACGGGACTTCGTCGCTTCAGCGTACTCGGATGTACGCTTTCAGCTCCTTGCCCTAGTCGGAGCAAAATCTGCTCTTAAATCTAAATTCTTAAAAAATTATTTTTTAAAAAGTATAAATATGAAAGTTGCGATTTTAGGAAAGACTCCTGCAGGGCTAGCTTTGGAAAAAGCTATTTTAGATGTGGGTGGACATGCGCAAATTTTTGAAAATGTTTTAAGAGTCCATAAGAGGTTTTTGGCCGCAGATGAACTCATTGAAAATCATAGTAGATTTTTTGATCTCTTTCGTGTGGTTTATGAAGTCACCCCTAATATAGAAGAACATCCAGAGTTTTGGGAAAAAGTGGGGCCAGAAATTTTAGACTCCCTTAAAGGTAAAATGGAGTCGTATAGAGATTTTGATATTGTGGTTGATGCTAGAGAAGTAAAACCTTTAGGCATGGGAGCAGGTGGAGTTTTAGCAGTAGGGGAGAGGGCCTTACAAAATGTGAAAGGTCTTTTGTATTATCATTTGGATTTAGCACAGGTTAAAAAACTTATGATTGTGGGAAGTCTTAGTGAAAAATTTTATCAGACTGTTTTAGATTGGTGGAAATCATCTTCTGAGCATCTCTTATTTTGGGTAGGAAAAAATTTAAATCCAGAATTAAGTCAATTATCAAAGCAAGAATGGGATGAAGAAAAAGAAATTTTTGAAAAAAAATTACATGACTGGCGAGATTTAGAAGATTATGAACAGGCAAAAATAGTGAGACCTCAAGAACCTCAAATTCGTTATACTTTTTTACAAGATTATACAGTGACGACGGTAGACGCTTTGATGGATCAAACAGGGATCTTTGTGACAGTGGAAAGACCTCCGTGGAAAGGAGAAGATCTAAAAACTTTGCAAGTGGATCAAGTGGCTGTTTTTAATGGTCAGCAAAAGCAAAACCCTGTTAGCATGAATTTAGAAAGTAATGAATTAGGTTTTTTTGAAATACTTCCTGAAGACTTGAAGCAAGTTTCAGTTATAATGAATGAAATTTTAAAATTTTTTACGGCTGTAGGATAGATGAGAATTTTTATTTTATTTTTTTTCTTAGCGGCTTGCCAAGCACCCACTTATAAAAATGAAAGTTTTTATTATGCCAGTGCAGGCTATACCAAATATTTTCTCTCTGATCTTCCGCAGTGGGCTCATTTTTCTAGTTCTGCGCAGTGTATGAAACCCAATGTTCGCTACTTAGATTATGAAAAACTTAAAGAAAATTTTGGACTTAGTTATGTTGACTTCATTTCTTTACAACTTTTCTTTAATAAAGATATTGCGGTAGATGGACTTAAAGTTCTTTCTCCGCAAGAAGAAGAACAAATCTTTTCCAAGAGCATGGCCTTGGTCAAAGGAGGAGAGAAAGTTTTTAAAAATTTAAATTACCCTTTAGTAAACCTTGTTTGGATTGATGAAGTTATCAAGGATAAAAAAAATCAAAAATCTTTTAATGTTTTTATTAATTCGATTGATTTCAATCAAGGTTTTCCTGTCTTTGTTTCTTTGTGTCGTTCTTTTGCTCAAGTCGAAGAATTTATTAAGAGTATAAAATATGATGGGCGCAAAGAAATTATTTCGGCAGAAATGTTTTCGCTCTATGATACGAAGGGGATTAAAACATTTAGTTTTCATTTAGATCTTCAAGATTTTTTAGGCGAAAGAAAAAGCCGATTCTATCTTCCAAAAGGAGCTGTAACCCCTTTAGAAATAAGAGGGAGCAATTCTTTATTTTACTATTAACTTTCTTTCTGTCCTAAGTGGGCATGGATAATACTGCCATTGATAACTGAGTTTTCTGCGCAGAAAAAAAGTGTGCGGGCAATTTCTATGGGTTCAATCAAACGATTTTCAGCACTTAAACTTTCCATGTGCCTAAGAGTTTCAGCATTATTTTCTATAATCATATCCATGAGCATAGGGGTACGGGTAGGGCCAGGGCAAATACAGGCAGTATGAATAAAAGAGTTTTGTAAATCTTGGCAAGTGGCGCGCATGAGTCCTACGAGAGCGTGTTTAGAAATAGTGTAAGAGGCAGAGCCTGCGATAGCTTTCGTGGACAAAGTAGAACCTACATAGAGGATAGAGGAACCTTTTTTCATGTGAGGAATAATCATTTGATTCAGAATCTCGCAAGCTACGACATTTATTTGTAGAAGCTTTTGTA
>JAGOVR010000066.1 GCA_018060635.1 Bacteriovoracaceae bacterium | reverse complement strand
GGTAAATATGGATGTTTCTCTTGTCATGATATCGAAGGTTTTGAGGGGCGTGCTCCGATTGGAGTTGAACTAACAGCCGAAGGCTCCAAGCCTGTGACTCAATTAGGCTTTGGTCATGAAAAAATTCCTCATACCAGAGAAGCCTGGTTTGCACATCATTTACAAAATCCTAGACGTTGGGACCGAGGAGTTGTGAAGAGTTTTAAAGATTTGCAACTTATGCCTAATTTTTATTTGAAAGAAGAAGAAATTGAACCCATGGTAACAGCTCTGCTGGCCCAAGTTTCTGATAAGGTGCCTTTAAAAGGTCAAAAAATTCTTTCTGCCAGTGAAGCTAAATCAGAAATGGCTCGCCATACTTTAACTAGGTATAACTGTATGGGTTGTCATCAAATTGATGGAGAACGTGGAGATATTTTACCTGCTTATGAGGATGTGAATGAAGCACCTCCCCTATTAGTAGGACAAGGTGAGCGTGTGCATTCTCAGTGGCTTTATTATTTCTTGGATAATGTTCATGTAATTAGACCGTGGGTAAAAGCGCGCATGCCTTCTTTTGAACTAACGGTTACTGAAAAAAATAATATTGTGGATTATTTTCAACATAAGTCAGGCATGACATCTTTTTCTGATATTCCTGAAAAAATTATTTGGGAAGCGGGAGAAAGAGAAGCGGCCGTAAAACTTTTTAATAATTTGGCCTGTGTTTCTTGTCACAGTGGAGGATTTAATTCTTATCCACAATTAGGGCCTAATTTACATCATTCTAAGATGCGCTTACGTCCTGCATGGATTGAAAAATGGCTTAAAAATCCACAAAAAATTTTGGAAGGAACCACTATGCCGGCCTTCTGGGCAGAAGGACCTGCGGATCCTGATTTATTAGGCGGATCAAGTGACAAACAAATTAAAGCCGTTACTAAATATGTCATGGAGATGAGTCAGAATACCTACCTCAAGGGTTTGAATAAGAATTAGGAGTTTTTATGTCTCATGCACAAGCTTCTGAAGTGGTTGATCCTCATTTTGGAAAAGCAACGCCAGGTAAAATTGGGATGTGGCTTTTTTTAATTACCGATGCCATGTCTTTTTCTGGGCTTCTTATTGCTTATGCTATTTTAAGATCGACAAAAAATTGGCCGCATCCTGCTGATCATTTAGGTATTGCTCTTTCAGGTTTTGCGACCTTTATTTTAGTTTGTAGTTCACTTTCCATGGTTTTATCTATTGATGCTTGTAAACATCATGATCGTAAAAATATGTTAAGATGGCTTCTTTTTACTATTATTGGTGGCTCTCTCTTTTTAGCTATTCAATTTTATGAATATACTCATTTAGTAGAACATGGAATTAAGTTTGCAAGTTTTGGACATGGAACGAGTCTTTTTAGTTCAACTTTTTATATTATTACGGGCTTTCATGGTCTGCACGTTCTTTCAGGCGTGATTTATCTTATTTGTATGTATCGCCTAGGAGTCAAAGGGCACTTTGATCATGGCAATGACAATATGCTGGAAATTGCGGGACTTTTCTGGCACTTCGTGGATTTAGTTTGGATATTAGTCTTCACCTTCATTTATCTTTTATGAAAAAAATTTATCTTTTAGGCATATTTCCACCTTCTACGAGACTTGTCGCCTTCAGCGTACTTACTTGTACGCTTACGGCTCCTCGCTCTAGTCAGGTGAAAATCTGCACTAAAATCTAAATTTTAAAGGACAGCGTGAAAAAGATAATTTTTTTATTTTTTATTTTTATTACAAATATTTTATTAGCGTGTCCCAATTGCCAAGGAGGAAAATCAGCTGGGGGGAATAATTCCTTTCTGATTTTAGGGTCCTTCATTGCTTTAAGTTATATTCCCATGTATCTCATTTTTAAAATGTTTAAAAAGTATTCATAGTTTATGCTTAAACTTCTTCCTATTTTTAATACCATCATGAATTCATTTTCAGCACTTTGTTTGCTGACAGGATTTATCTGTATTAAGAAGAAAAATATTTTATGGCACAAGAGACTTATGGTGAGTGCTCTCATTTTTTCCACTATTTTTCTAATAAGTTATCTTTATTATCATTATCAAGTAGGACACACCGTCTTTCCTAGAACGGGAACTATTAAAACATTTTATCTGACCTTACTCTTTACTCACATTATTTTAGCAGTTGTGATGGTTCCCTTCATTTTTAGAACCTTTTATCTAGCTTTCAAGGGTGATTCCTTAAGGCATAAAAAAATTGCGAAGATCACTTTCCCTATGTGGCTTTACGTTTCTGTGACAGGAGTTATTGTTTACTTTTTCCTTTATCACTGGGTTTAAGGGTTATAGAGAGGTAAAAATTTCCTCTGTTATTTCTGTAAGTTCAAAATCAGCTATAATCATGTAGGTTTATGTACTTTAAAATTGAGGATTCATGAAACGGTTAATGCTCCTTTTATTCTCTTTGCTGATGATGGCTTGTGGAAAATCTACAGCGATTATGGATATAGAAAATATAAAAAATAATAATACGGAAAATCAAAACAATATTATTCCTCCCATCATTTCTCCACCTCCTTCTACTTTGTTTCCCTATTATCCTAGAACTACAGTTCAAATTACTAATTTTGTTTCGATTCCAGCAACTGCTGATTTTAATAATGATGGACACATGGATCTTTTATTTGCAGGAAAAAATCTTAAGAAGATGTTTTTACTGTTAGCTGATGAAAGAGGATTATACCGAGAAGATTTAAAACGAGAGGCGGCAGACTTAGGAACTCAAGCTTTGGATGCCGTGGTGAATGATTTTGATAATGACGGGCATTTAGACTTTGTGGCAATTAGTGCGAGTTCATGGATGTATTATGTTTATCTTGGAGATAACCAACAGACTTTTACTTCTTTCGGTCTTCCCATTTCACTAGGCTCTAAGCCTTCTGGAATTTTTACAGCTGATTTTAACCAAGATGGAAATAAAGATTTTATTGTTATGCTCACAGATTTTTTCTCTTATGGCGTTTTACAGGTTTATCATGGTCATGGTGATGGAACATTTAGTTTAGCCGAAACTCATAATACAGGTTTTGGAGCTTACGATTTATCTCTGGGAGATGTGAATAATGATGGAGCTATCGATGTGGTCAGTTCTAACTTTTTAGGTAATTCTTATGAAGTTTTTTTAGGTAGTGCTACAGGTCTTTTTGTTGCACAAGGAGCTATCCCTGTGGGTGTTTGGGTGATGAGTTCTCATCTTAAAGATCTCAATGGTGATCAACATTTAGATCTTCTGCTTAACACCTATGATAATTCTGTCAAAGTAGCTATAGGTAGAAATGACGGAACATTTTCTTTGCCTATTTCCTATACCGCTACTCATTGGAGTTTTGCTACAGGTATTACGGTTGCTGATTTTGATGGTGATCATAAGTGGGATGTGGTGGGGCATATAAGAGATGCTAATTGGATAAGTTTTTTGAAAGGGAGTGGTGATGCTTCTTTGCAGGCAGGAATAGTTTTAGGAAGTTTTTCTTCAGGTCCAAATTATGGCATGGCTCAGGATTATGATGGTGATGGTAAACAAGATTTGCTTCTCATTCCTGCATGGGATGGGGGAGGAGTTGTTCAAACACATGGTCATGGTGATGGAACGTTTGCCAGTACTTCTTATTATTCATTAGAAGGAGCTTCGGCTCCTCAAGATATGGTTAGCTCTGACTTTAATGGTGATGGTTATAAAGATATTGCTATCACTCGTTATAGTAAAAACGATGTAGCTTTACTCATGGGTCAAATTCATGGAACGTTTGCCCCTTTAGTTTCATGGGCCACAGGAACAGGACCTATGGGCCTTACCGTTTGTGATTTTGATCAAGATGGTATTAACGATTTAGTCATAGCGAGTGCATTGTCAGCATCTCTTTCTTTGTTGAAAGGACAAGCAGGTGGCACTTTTCATCCAGTGGTAGCACTCACTGTCGCAGGATCTAATCCTCAAGATATTTTATGTGTAGACTTAGATCAGGATCAAAAGGTGGATTTAGTTTCCGCCGATGCCTTAAGTGGTACACTCTCTTTTTTTAAAAATTTAGGAGCGGGCGTTTTTTCTTCTGCAACTTCTGTTGTTGTGGGCGGAAAACCTGTGAGTTTAGATCAAGGTGATATTAATCATGATGGCTATATTGATTTAGTTGTTGCTAACTATACTGGTCATGCTATCCAAGTGCTCTATGGAACATCTACCTTTGCTTCTTATAATATTCTCACACCTCTTGCTGTAGGCTTTAATCCTCGTATGGTAAAATTAGTAGATATAGCAGGAGATGGTGCTTTAGATATTGTAAGTCTTAATTATAGTTCTCGAAGTGTTTCACTTTTTACAGGTCAAACAGATGGAAGTTTTCTTCCTCGCACAGATGTTAGCCTTCTAAATAATCCCAAAAAAATGGATATCAAAGATGTGAATAATGATGGTTTTTTAGATATGCTCATAAGTTATCATAGCCGTAATACCATCCATTTATTTAAAGGTCACAGCACAGGAAATTTGACCTCTCTTTATGAGTATAGATCTCGTAACGACGCTCAGTCGGTGGCTTCTCCTTTTTCAGAGGCAGTTTTAATAGAAGATATTAATAATGATCAGATTATGGATTTACTTAATTTAAGTACGGCGGCTGGTATTGAAAGCTTAAATATTCATCAGGGGAAGCTATAATCGTAAATATCCTTTTACGAGATCTCTCAAGATGAGTTATAAAAAGATACCTTTTTAAAAAATATTAATATGTTAAAAATTGTAACACTTATCACAGTTATTCTTACGTTTATCCTTTTGAATTTAGGAGGACTGGTTCATAACACAGGTTCAAGTCTTGCTTGTCCTGATTGGCCTTTATGTTATGGGCAAGTTTTCCCTAAGATGGAAGGAGGAATTCTCATTGAACATAGTCATAGACTTCTGGCTTCACTGGTTGGATTTTTAACTATTCTGTTAGTGATTTTAGCTTCTAAGCAAGAAGTAAAAAAAATTAAAAAAATAACTTGGTTGGCGTTAACTTTAGTTATTTTTCAAGGACTTTTAGGGGGACTTACTGTCATTTATCAACTACCGACGTTAGTCTCTACAGCCCATTTAGGAATTTCGATTATTTTTTTCTGTACTCTTCTTTATCTATGGCATTTGGCTTGTGAAAAAGAACAAGGCATTCTTCCCTCTCATTGGAATTTTTCTTTTAAACACCAAGTCTTTGGTCTTTTTTTCTTAGTATATTTTCAAATGCTGATGGGGGCCCTTCTTCGTCATCTTGGAGCAGGTGTGGCTTGTGGACTGGGGTATAACAATAGTATTCAGTGTTTTGATATTACTCTTTGGAAATATTCTTGGTTGCCTTCAAGTTCTGCTAGTCTTTTACATATGTGCCATCGCTATTTTGCTGTGCTTATTGCAGTCCTTATTCTTTTTTCTCAAATAAAATTTTTAAAAAATATAAAAAATTATATTTCATCCTTATCTAAAAAAGATAAAAGTTTTCTGGTCTACTTTCCCTGTGCCATTGTTATATTAGTTTTAGTGCAGGTTTTACTGGGAATTATGACAGTGGGAAGTGCGTTAGGTATTACGATTACAACACTTCATTTAGGCGTGGCAGTTTTGCTGATTGGACATTTGTGGGAGTTTTATCTTTTTCTTAATTCTTTAGAAAAAAAAAGTAATCCTAAAAAAAAAGACACTTTTATTTCTGATATTTTTTCTCTGACCAAACCTAGACTTTCATCTCTGGTTATTTTTACTATGGGGGCAGGAATGCTTTTGGCCCCAGGAACTCTCAGTATTTTACGAGGTGTAGTCGCTGTTTTAACCACCTCTCTTATTGTAGCGGGAGCTTGCGCTATTAATTGTTACATGGAAAAAGATGTAGATGCTTTGATGGAGCGAACAAAAGAGCGCCCTCTGCCCGCAAAAAGATTACCAGCTTTTTGGGGTTTAGCTATTGGGACAACGTTGATTGTTGTTTTTTTACCTATCCTTTATTTTGTTGATCCCTTAACAGCTTTGTTAGCACTCATTGCTTGTATCATTTATATTTTTTTCTATACTCCTCTGAAGCTTGTTACTCCTTTAGCTTTATTTGTAGGAGCTATCCCTGGAGCTATTCCACCTCTTATGGGTTGGACACTTGTTACAGGAAAATTGGAAATAGGGGGATGGATTCTTTTTGCGATTCTTTTTGTGTGGCAACTTCCTCATTTTTTAGCTATTGCCCTTTGTTATGCTAAAGATTATGAAAATGCAGGGATTAAAGTTTTTCCCAATGAAAAAGGTGTGCCTTGGACACGTCGAAAGATTATTTTTTATACTTTTATTTTAATATTGCTAAGCGTTAAGCCTCTTAATGAAGGAATGCAAACTCTTTCTTATAAAGTTATGGCTTTGATTTTAGGTTTTTTATTTCTTTTAGTGGCTTTGTGGGGACTTAAAGCACAGGGAAATGACTTGGAGAGTAAACGAATGTCTAGAAATTATTTTTTTGCTACTATCATCTATCTTCCTCTTATTTTTTTACTCATGATTTTTGTTTAAGTGATTGAATTTGATTGAGTTTTGATTTAACTTAAGCTCTTCACAAAGGAATAATATGATGAGTTTTTGGGAAACGATAGGTGCTCCTCAAGATATCTCTACTCACGGACATCGAATTGATAGCTTGTTTAATTACATCACTATTTTAAATAGTTTCTTTTTTCTTTTACTCATTACTGGTTTGGTTGTTTTTTCTTATCGTTATGCTAAAAAACGTCACCCAAAACCTTATTTTACCTATGGAAATAAGAAAAAACATATTTGGGTTGTCACACTGATTGGAGCCGCTGTTTTTTTCCTGATTGATCTTAATGTGACTCGTATGTCTAACAATGACATGGTAGGAATTTTTTGGAATTGGCCTAAAGAAGATGAAGATATTGTGAAAGTACAAGTGTTAGCTCAGCAGTGGATGTGGACTTTTCGTTATGCGGGACCAGATGGTGTTTTTAATACAAGTGATGATGTGGTTAATAATCACGAACTGCATTTGCCTACAGGAAAAAAAATCTTAGTGCAGGTTACTTCTAAAGATGTCATTCATTCTTTTTTTATTCCTAACGTTAGACTTAAAGTAGATGCTATCCCAGGGCGAGTGACTCGTATGTGGTTTGATGTCAATAAAGAAGGTGCTTATGATATCGCTTGCGCAGAAATGTGTGGAACGAGCCATTATCTTATGCAGGCAAAGCTGATTGTGCATTCTCCAGAAAAATTTTCAGGTTGGTTAGCAGAAGCTAATCAATATGCTTCTTTACACAATGATTCAAGTAATCCCGATCTTTTTTGGGGTTGGAAATGGGAGTAGTTTTATGAGTCATGACCATATTCATGCAGAACCCACAACTTTTTTATCAAAGTATGTTTTTTCTTTTGATCACAAAGTTATTGCGAAACAATTCTTATGGTATGGAATTTTTTTCTTGTTGGTGGGTGGACTTATGGCCCTCCTTATTCGTTTTAGTTTAGCTTATCCTAATCAACCCGTGCCGCTTATTGGAAATCTTCTTTTTCCTGAAACAGGAGGAGCAGTTCCACCTGATACTTACGCCATGCTGTTTACTTTGCATGGGACCATCATGATTTTTTACGCGATCACTCCAATCCTCATTGGAGCTTTTGGAAATTTTTGTATCCCTCTTATGATTGGAGCACGGGATATGATTTTTCCAACTCTTAACATGCTTTCTTTTTGGGTAGCAGTGGCTTCAGGTTTAGTTCTTCTTGCCAGTCTTTTTATTCCACTAGGTGGAGCGGCTTCAGGTTGGACAGCTTATCCTACTCTCAGCACACTCGTAGGAAGTCCAGGAGCAGGTCAGACTTATTGGTGTGTGGCTATTTGGCTTTTGGGTGTTTCTTCTACTATGGGTGCTGTCAATTACATTACAACCATCATCACTTTGCGTGCTCCAGGTATGGGTTATTTTGATATGCCTCTTACTATTTGGGGATTAGGTCTTACGGCAATTCTTAATGCTATTTTTATTCCCGTATTAGGTGCAGGAGTTCTGCTTTTAATT
>JAGOVR010000065.1 GCA_018060635.1 Bacteriovoracaceae bacterium | reverse complement strand
GTTCTTATTCAAACACTCAACAGTGAAAGTGAGGTTTTTCTCCATGCTCAAAAAGGGAGTCTTAATTCTTTTTATGAAAAAGAATTAGAGCGTCGTAAAATAGTAGATTTTCCTCCTTATGCAAAAGTTATCAGTCTTTATTTTCATTCTAGGTTTCAAGAAAGAGCTATGCAGAGTGCTACTTTAGCCACAGATCTTCTCATACAGATGATTACTACTCATTTTGGCCAAGTCAAAGTGATGGGACCTAGGCCATCTCTCATGGAAAAAAGAGCAGGAATGTATAGTTGGTGTCTTATTTTAAAATCTTCTTCTGTTACAGAACTTCATCAAGTTTATAGTAATTTTGAGCAAAATTTTAAAGTCCCACAGGGAGTGCGTCTTAAAGTCGATGTGGATCCTCTGGCCTTCTCTTAAAATAGCAGTTCCTGTTTTTTCAGATAGTTAAGACCTAAAGCATTGACTCTAAATGACCGATAAGACAAGCAGTGATTTTATTTGGTTTTTAAAATCACAAGGATTTTTTCTTATGAAATATTTATTCTTTTTATTTTTAATGATAACGTCTTCGGCTTTTTCTTCTAGCCCAACAGTTGAGGAACACGAATTATTATTAATGATGCCTAAACGAAATGTTTGTGATCCTGAAGGTGCTGCTTTTAAAAAGTTGGCAGAATTTTATGCCCTTTATAAAAGAGATGATTTTTTAGATCAATTTAAAAGCAAACTAGATTCTAATTCTTGTAGATTAACTCCTGAAAAAATTACGGCTATTTTCGATAATAAAACCTCACGCCCAGCTATTGCTCATATTCATGGAAGTGAGACAGAGCCAGCTCTTGTTCATGTTCCAAGGAAAGATATTTTAGCTGATATTATGGCCACAGGTATTCCTACGATTATTTCTGACCAGCAAGCTGACACACAAATCGGGACAACCAGTTCTGTAGAATGTACTCAAACAGTAGCACATACCATACCATTTTCTCTCTTAGAAAAATTTGTTCACCCTCGAATTTTAGATAGAGATGGCCATGTAGATCCAGAAAAAATGTTAGCGAGTGTTTTTAAAGATGGAAAGGTTGGAAATAGTTTTTTATTAAATCTACCCCTAGCTCTCCCTTGTAGCGAGCTAGCTCAAGCTGTTTTTCAAAATGGTAGTTTGAGCGTAGGAATAGATGAGAAAAAACTTGTATGTTCAGGGGAGAATTGTATTTTAAATACAAATGTCTTTGACCCTGCCAAGAAAGATTTTTCTGTTAAAGAAGTTTCAATACCAGCTAATTTAGATCCTTTGGGTAAATATCTATATTGCCAAGATCAGGCCCATTATGTTGATTTTCGAACATTACCAATTGATAACACGAAATCAAAATATCAGTATCCAAATCTTAATCTTAATTTTCATATTTCATCTTCACAGGATATTAAATTTGCAACAGATATTGCTTCTTTTCAAAAAGTAGGAGTATCATCAGGTTTTAAAGAAGAGATGGTTAATTGTCAGATGGTAACAGATTTAGGCGTTCACATAACAACTCATGAAGATCATATTGCCTCACAAGTTTCTAGTTGTTTAGGAGATGCAGTGGCACTGCTTAATTTATATGATTCGATAGCCGATGATTTTAAATATTTAGTTGAGCCTGCTATGAACGCTGCAGTATTAGAGCAACAGAAAAAAGATTTGGCATCCATTCTAAGATCTGTTGAGGATGGAAGTCTTACAGAAGTACAGCGTAAGAGGTTAAATGAAATTTTAGCGGGAAGTTGGGGAAGAGAGCTTTCTGATAATATTGAGCGAACATTTGAGATCTCTAGCCAAAATACCATAACTAATCAAGAGAAAGAAGAATTAAAAAAACTTCCTAATGAATTACAAGCGCTGCTTTTAAATCCAGAAACTAAAGAATCAATATTTCCTAAAGATATGCCTCAAGTTATTAATACGCTAGCCGTAAATGGCTTTTTCAATGAGGCTCAAGCGTTAGGTAAAAAATATATAGATGCCTCTAATTATTCAGATATGAAAATAATTTTTAATGGTAAAAAAATGACCATGGAGCCAGATGTTTTAGATGTAGAGGAAAAGACTAAAAAGTCGAAAATATTACTAGCTGACTCTCTAAAAGAAGAAAAAGAATTACATGCCACCAAAAAGGGCGACCCTTCTGCTTTTAAAGCGGCTCAACAAAAATTTGGGTCAGCTCAAAGCAAGTTTCATTTAAAAGAAAAAGATTTAAAATTTTGTAAGGGATCTCGCGGGAATTGTTCACCCACAAGGATAGCTCAGATAGAAAAAGAGCTTATAAAATCTCAGGAAGAAATGCAGTTAGCGCAAAAGAAAGTAGAGGTGCTTGGAACTATTTTGCAGGAACAAGGAGTTAAATTAGAAAACTTACAAGTAAGTAGCGGCAGTTCTCAAAATTTTGGAAATACAGGAGACTCTCAAGGATTTACTTATAATCCTCCCTCTCAAAATATTTTTGAGAGAATGGGGCTTAACAATATTTTTAATCAAAATTCTTATTCATCTCAATTTAATGCAGGATTTAATAGTTCACCCTCTTATGGTTATAGCAATGGTTTTAGCTTTAACAGCAGTCCCTTTGCGACAAGCAATCCTTTTAGCCAGTTTGGCTATTAGAAATTAACACCAACACGTAAAGAGATAAGGTAGGGATTTTTAGTAGGAATTTTTGCGGCTGTATTACTATATTCGTAATATTTTCCTGTAAAAAGATAAGCTAAATCTCCGCTTATAGTTACATTAGGATTCCATTTATAATCAAATCCTCCATCCAGTTCTAACCCTAAATCATCTTTTTGTTCTACAGTAGAAGTAAAAGAAACATTATTTTCATGGTTAAAAGCATTTCCAGAAGCTCCAGCAGTCTCTTGGGCCATGGCATAAATAGTCGCAAATTTCCAAGTCCAAAGATCTTTACTGCGCTCTAAAAGAAGTTTGGCATAGCGAGTGTTTACCATATAAGAATCGTAAATATTAAGATTAGGATTACTGATAGCATTCATGTTATAGCGGAAAAGAAGTGTTGCCACTTGATAGTTAGGGTGAAGATACATGGCCCCAAATTTATCGGTATTGCTATCTTCTCCAGAAATAGAACCAAAATTAAATCCTAATTTCCAAGCAGGGTTAAATTCATAAGCTGTTTCTGCTAAAAAAGCAGAAGCTTTGTATTTTGTATTAGTTCCAGCAGTAAAAGTTTGTCCAATTTTTCCACTCATCAGAGGAGCTTCCACAGAAGCGGTAAATTTACCAAAAGTTTTTTTGAAGTAAACATCAGTAATTTTAACGTCAGTTGCCCCTAGACTCGCAGAGGTAGTCGCAGATCCATAATAGGTGCTGAAAGGATTTCCTTCTCTTTTTGCAAAAAGAATTCCAAAGCTCATGTCTTTATCTTTGTTTTGATAGAGAAGAGTGGCCCCAATTTCTGTCACATCTGTGGTATTGGTAAGATCACCCACTGAATTAATTTTTGCCCAATAAGGTTCTAAGTTAAAATTACCCAAACGTAGTTTAGCGTGAATTCCATCATGAACTGTGACGTGTCGATCCCATGTTTTTGAACCTTTATTAAAAATAGCTCCCATTCCCCAATGCATGGGTTGTCTTCCGATTAAATAAGTTGCGGTATCCGAGTAAAGCTCCATATAAAATTGAGTAAGACTTAGGTTAGAAGAACCACTGGAAAGATTATTAAAATACAGGGCATTCCCAAAGCTTGTGCTAGGAGCTCCTGTGGTTGTGTTGGCTTGAAAAGCACTACTATCTCCAAAAAATCCACCACGCGCATAACCTGTAGAGATTTCACCATGAACAGTTACATCATCATTCACAATAATTTCTGGATTAAGTCTAAAAATATAATTCTGAAAAGAAGCTGAATTTTTATTACTAGCAGAAGGAGCGATTCCTTGACTTCCTCCTCCTGTCACAATCCCTGCATCAGAGGTCTTTCTATAGACATCAATACGAGTTGTATCCACTCCAAATGTTCCATGCCAGTCAATGGGTAATGAAAAAGCGTTATGCATAAAAATAAAAGAAAGAATAAAGAAAACAAATGAGCGTAATAACACGATGAACTCCTTGCAAAAGACCAATGTTTTTTCTATGAAGTTATATGTATATAATGAGAGACAAACTGGCAAACAATGAGTTTATCAAGGCGTTATAAAAATGAAATTAAAGTTTTTTTTCAGAATTTTAGGATTTACTTCTCTGCTCTTTTTTTGTTTTTTAATTTTTTTGACCATTTGTTTCTATAAGGTACAGAATGACGCAAAGCTATGGGTTCAAACCTATCAAGGTCAGCAAGAGTTAGGAAGAATAGAACAAACTCAGAGTATTCTCTTAGAGAAAGAGTCTTCAACAGCTAAAGATCTTTTTGAAAGCTTTTATGTTTTTTTCAATCAGGAGCAAAAATTAACAGATTGGTATGAAGAAAATTCCACGCACTATAGTATACAAAAAGAGCGCTTATTTTTTAATGACGATATTAGCATAAAAGGCAGTGTTTATAACGATTGCGCAGACGTCTATTGTTTTCAAAAAAAAATCTCTTTTGCTAATATGCCTACTTCTCTTTGGAAAGGGCTCATTGGTATTGAAGATAGTAGCTATCTTGATCATGGTGGATTTAGTTTACGTTCCATTATGAGGGCCATGTGGGTTAATTTAAAAAAAGGTAGGCTAGCGCAAGGGGGATCAACTCTGACACAACAGCTAGCTAAAAATCTTTTTTTAACGAATCAAAAATCTTTTGTAAGAAAATTTAAAGAAGTCGTTTATTCCATTAGTATTGAAAAAGTTCTTTCCAAAGAAGAAATTTTATCAGCTTATTTGAATGAAGTTTATTGGGGGAGTTTACAAGGGATTCAAATAAGAGGATTTTTTTCAGCGGCTATTTTTTATTTTTCTAAAATGCCTCAAGAGTTATCAGATTTTGAAGTTTCTATTCTTATTTCTATGCTAAAAGGGCCAGAGTTTTACCATCCCTTCGCTCATTTAGAAAAATTAAAAGAAAGATCTCGTTATATCTTTAAGCAGTTAAAAGAAAAAAAACTTTTTTATGAAGGTCAAACAGAGTGGGATGATAAAAAATTTAAAAAATGGGTAGGGCTCTTAGAAAGAAAGAAAGAGAGAGGAATTTTTTCTGCTTTATGGGCACTCACTAGTCCCTCTTCTTCGCTTATGGATGTTAAAGCTTTTAATGCTTACGAATCTTTTGTTTTTTATACGGCAGTTTCTTGGTTAAAAAATCAGAAAAAAGAACAATTTAAAGATGAAGATATTGCTGTTAAAGCTTGGGTGGGCGATGTTTTTTGTCTGGATTGTCCTGCTAAGTTTGAATATTACTCTAAATGGGAAAGAAAAAAACAAGTAGCACTACAAGAAGAAAAGCATTTAGTGGGGAGTACTCTTAAGCCACTTCTGTATAAAATTTATCTTTTATTAGGTGAAAAATTAGACAATAAAGTGACTACAGAAAGTATGACGCTCAAGCTTTCCTCAGGAGAATGGACACCCAAAGAAGCTAGTGAAGAAGTTGAAACAGAATTAACAGTAGAACAAGCCTTACAAAAATCTCGCAATATTCCGACTGTGAGAATAGCGCAAAGATTGGGCTTTGATCGAGTAGAAGCAGAGTTAAAAAAAGAAATACCTCAGCTAAAACCTCTGGCTCAGTATCCAGCTCAACTTTTGGGTTCTATTGAAATGTCCACAGAAGAAGTTGCTAAATTATTCAAATCCTTTTTTCTACAAGAATGCGGATGGACTCAGGATTTAGAACAAAGAGAAGTTTCAGTCATCTATTCTCTACTTGATCCTAAACAGACGACACTTAAAAATGTTGTTCGTTCACCACTTGCGGAATCACGTTTTTTTGGAAAAACAGGGACGAGTGATAATGGACTTGATAATTGGTTTGTGGCTTTTGATGGAACAGAATTATCAGTTATTTGGGTAGGCTTAGAAGGTTCAAGACAAAATAAAAAACTTAAATCAGCAGGAGCTGTAACCTCTTTTAATATCTATCAAGATTTTGTACTAAACCGAGGTCGAAAATTAAAACTTTTTTCTTGCCCAACCCCCCCTTAAAGTCACAGGTATACCCTTGCAATAAGAGGCTGACTCAAGTATATTTCTGGTAAGTTTTTTGGGGTGTCGACAAGCGGCAAGTCAGCAGATTTTGATTCTGCCATTCGTAGGTTCGAATCCTACCACCCCAACCATTTTTCTTAACCCAAAAAGGAGCTTTTTTTGAGACGATTAGTGCTTATGGCAGGCTCCAGTAGTATCGAACTCGCTAAAAAAATTTCCCAAATCGTGGACGTTCCTCTTATTAGCCCACAACTAAAGCGTTTTGCTAACGGTGAAATTTTTTGTGAAATAGAAAAAAATGTCAGAGGCTCGGATGTTTTTATTATTCAATCCACCAGTGCTCCCGCTAATGATCATATTATGGAACTTCTGATTATGATTGATGCTCTCAAAAGAGCTTCAGCTAATTCTATTGTTCCTGTTATTCCCCATTATGGGTATGCTAGACAAGATCGGAAAGTAAGCCCTAGAACTCCTATTACTGCAAAATTAGTTGCAGACTTAATTACAGTAGCAGGGGCCACTAGAGTGATGACTATGGATTTGCACGCTGGGCAGATTCAAGGATTTTTTAATATTCCTTTTGATAATATTTATGGGTCACCTGTTTTTTTAAATCACATTCGTAAAGAACTTATGTCAGATAAAATGGTGTGTGTTTCTCCTGATAGCGGGGGTGTTGAGCGTGTTCGTCATTATGCTAAAAAAATGCAAGTAGAGTTAGCACTTATTGATAAACGTAGAACGGCTCATAACGTCGCAGAGGCTTTGCGAGTAGTCGGTGATGTTAAAGATAAAAATGTTATTATTATTGACGATATGATTGATACCGCAGGTACTTTAGTGGAAGCGGCTCGAGTTTTAAGAAAAGAAGGAGCCATGAAAATCTATTGTTGTGCCACTCACCCAGTATTATCAGGAGAAGCTATTAATAGAATTGCATCTTGTGCAGAATTAGAGCAAGTGATTGTGACTGACACGATCCCTCTAAGAGAAGAAGCCGCCAAACTTTCTAAAATTAAAGTGCTGTCAACAGCGGATGTTTTTTCTAAAGCAATTCTTAGAACATTTAATCATGATTCTGTAAGTTCTCTTTTTGTATAATGTCATCATCAATGGATAATTTTCAACTCATTGTAGCCTTGGGAAATCCTGGTGCAGAATATGAAAAAACAAGGCATAATGCAGGATTTATGGTTTTAGATCAATTAATTAAAGAAAAAAATATAAAGTTAGAGAAGAAGTTTAAAGGCGAGTATGGAACGTTTGAGTTTATGGGGCGAAAAATATTTCTTTTAAAACCTCAAACTTTTATGAATTGCAGTGGTGAAAGTGTGCGAGAAATTATGCAATTTTTTAAAATTCCTTTAAATGCTATTTTAGTTTTGCATGATGAGCTAGATATTCCCTTTGGACATATCATGTTTAAAAAAGGCGGAGGCCTTGCAGGTCATAATGGCTTAAAATCTATTGCACAGGAATTAAGTTCACAAGATTTTGCAAGAATGAGAATAGGAATTTCTAGACCACCACAAGGCTGGGCAGGTTCGTGGGTTTTAGATCCTTTTTCTAAAGAGGAAAAAGAATTTCTCTCTTTATTTATGCAAAGATCACAAGAGGCTTTATTGCTCGCTTTACAGCAGGGCTTGCAAAAAGTATCAGGTTTATATAATAAAAAAAATCTTTTGGAGGGGTTGTATGGGTCTTAATTGCGGTATTGTGGGGCTACCCAATGTTGGGAAGTCTACTTTGTTTTCAGCACTAACTTCAGCTCCTGCAGAAGTAGCTAATTATCCTTTTTGTACCATTGATCCTAATATTGGAATTGTAAATGTTCCTGATGAAAGACTAGAACAAATTGCGGGAATTTTTCATCCTGAAAAAATACTTCCAGCTATGGTAGAGTTCGTAGATATTGCAGGTCTAGTGAGAGGAGCTTCCAAAGGGGAAGGTTTAGGTAA
>JAGOVR010000064.1 GCA_018060635.1 Bacteriovoracaceae bacterium | reverse complement strand
AAGCTCCTTAGGAAAAGGTCTGGCGGCAGCTTCTTTGGCCTCTCTTCTAGAACGTCGAGGTATTAAAATTAATATGCTTAAAATGGATCCTTACATCAATGTAGATCCAGGGACCATGAGTCCTTTCCAGCACGGGGAAGTTTTTGTAACGGATGACGGAGCAGAAACAGATTTGGATTTGGGCCACTACGAACGCTTTACTTCTTTAACATTATCCAAGTCTAATAATTTTACCACTGGCCAAGTCTATTCTCAGGTCATTGAAAATGAACGTGAAGGAAAATACTTAGGAAAAACAGTACAAGTTGTTCCCCATATTACGAATGAAATTAAACGTCGTATTGATATTGCCGCAGAGTCAGCGGATCTTCTCATTGGTGAAATTGGAGGAACAGTTGGGGATATTGAATCTCTGCCATTCCTAGAATCTATTCGTCAATTTGCTCATGACAAAGGTTATGAAAATGTTTTGTTCATTCATTTAGTGCTTATTCCCTATCTTAAAAGTGCGGGAGAGTTAAAGAGCAAACCTGCTCAACACTCAGTGAAAGAGTTACGTTCGATTGGACTTACTCCTAATATTATTTTGTGCCGTTGTGACCGTGAAGTGGATAGTGACATCATGGAAAAAATTTCCATGTTTTGTAATGTTCCAAGAGATAATGTTTTCCAAGCTATTGATGTGGACTCCATTTATAAAGTGCCACTGGAATTTCATAAACAAGGGCTGGATGAAAAAATTACCCAACTTTTAGGTATGTGGTCGAGCAAACCTAATATGGTTGATTTAGAAAAAGTGATTTTTAATTTTGAGCATCCTCTCAAAACTGTGCGCATTGGAGTGGTAGGGAAATATACTGAGCTTATCGAATCTTATAAATCCTTAGATGAAGCTTTAAAACATGGAGCTATTGCCAATCAAGTGAAAGTAGAACTGACCTACATTGATGGAGATGATCTAACAGATATTAAGATGGCAGATAAATTGTTATCAGGAGTGGATGGGATCTTAGTTCCAGGGGGATTTGGTTCTCGGGGAACCGAAGGAAAAATTTTAGCTATTGAGTATGCTAGAACAAAAAAAATCCCTTACTTTGGTATTTGTTTGGGTATGCAACTGGCTATTATCGAATTTGCACGGAATGTAGCAGGAATAAAGGATGCGACTTCTCAGGAGTTTACAGAAACAGGAACGCCTGTCATTCACTATATGCAAGGGCAGAGTAAAGACGGACGCAAAGGGGCTAGTATGCGTTTAGGGGCCTATGATTGCTCTTTGAAAGAAGGCAGTTTAGGGCAAAAAATTTATGGGGTGAAAACTATTTCAGAACGTCACCGTCATCGTTTGGAAGTGAATAATACCTATGTGGATAAACTGTATCAATCGGGACTTATTTTTTCAGGCCTTAATAAAACTCTAAATTTAGTAGAACTCATAGAACTTAAAGACCATCCTTACTTTGTAGGTTGCCAATATCATCCTGAGTTTAAATCCCGTCCTTTTTTACCGCATCCTCTTTTTAGAAGTTTTATTGCGGCGGCTAAGGAGTTTCGGTGAAAAAAATAGATCTTTTTATAGGCCCATGTGTATTAGAGAGTGAGGCACTGGCTTTTACGGTGGCCGACTATCTTAAAAAAAATCTAAAAAATTTAGAAGCAAAACTGAATATTTATTTTAAAGGTAGTTTTGATAAGGCCAACAGGTCTTCTCCTAAATCTTACCGCGGGCCGGGAATAGAAGAAGGTCTTCGCATTTTAGAAAAAGTAAAAAAAGAATTTGGATTTGGGCTCATTACCGATTTTCATTTGCCTGATCAAGCTATGGCGGTAGCAGGTGTTGTGGATGTTTTGCAAGTTCCAGCTTTTCTTTGCAGACAAAGTGATATGATTTTTGCAGGAGCTAAAGCTTGTGTACAATATGATCGCATTTTAAAAATAAAAAAAGGGCAATTCTTATCTCCTTATGAAGTAGGAAATATCGTAGAAAAGGCGGCGCATTTTCTACCCAAAGAAAAAATTCTCATAACAGAGCGAGGTTTTTCTTTTGGCTATAATAATTTAGTAGTAGATATGGCAAGTTTTGGAATTATTCAAAGTTTTGGAGTGAAAGCTATTTATGATGCCACTCACTCCGTGCAAAAACCTGGAGGACTGGGGCACGCCACAGGAGGAAAAAAAGAACAAATATTTCCCTTGGCTCGTGCGGCTATTGCGGCAGGAGCTGATGGTCTATTTATGGAAGTACATCCTGAACCTGAAAAATCATTATCAGATGCGGCTACTATTTTAGATATGAAGGAAGCTCCAAAAATTTTAGAGTCTCTTGTGCGTATTCGTGAAAGTTTGTATGAAAAAAACATTTAAAGAAGTCTTAGAAGAAAGTTATACTTTTCCCTGTGAATATATTTTTAAATTTATAGTCCCTAAAGCAGGTGTGGCTATTTTAAATTCTATTTTTGTAGGGGAAGACATAAAGTTTCGGCATTCGAGTAAAGGGAATTATGTGGGAGTGAGTGTTGTAAAAAAAGTAAAATCTAGTGATGAAATTTTGGCCATCTATAATAAGGTAGCAACTATTGATGGGGTTATTAGTCTATAAGGGAAATTATGAAGTTTGAAACAGCCTGTGTCATTGGGGCAGGATCTTTTGGAACGTCTATTGCTTCAGTGTTATCTAATAATTTTAAAAAAGTTATTTTAAAGGTTCGTCACCAAGAGGTTTATGCCGATTTATTAAAAGGTGAAAATAAGCGTTATCTGTTAGGTCATAAATTATCTTCTAATATTGTTCCTGCGATGAGTTTTGATGAAGTGGAAGAAAAGAAAGAAGGACCTATAGATCTTTTAGTTTGTGCTCTTCCTACCGCAACCATTGAGGCCTACTTAAAAAAAAATGAAGAATATCTCCTCACTTATCTACAAGCTGGAATTCCTTTTGTTTCTTTGGCCAAAGGAATTGATCCTCTTCGTATGTGTCTTTCCGATGAGCTTTATCTAAGTGTTCTAAAAAAATATGAAAAACAAATGTGTTATTTATCAGGACCTTCTTTTGCACAAGAAATTGTAGAGGAGCAAATTACCTTAGTTTCACTGGCAGGTGAAGATAAGGATATTTTGCAAAAAGCCGCCAGTATGTTTCGTACTAATTATTTTAAAACAATCCCCACAGAAGATGTAAAAGGGGTGTTGCTAGGTGGTGCCTTAAAAAATGTCTTAGCTATTGCCGCAGGAATTATTGAAGGCTTAGGTTATAGTCATAATACCAGAGCGGCTCTTCTTACTAAAGGCATTGAAGAGATGCTACTTCTGGGAACTACTTTTGGTGCAAAAAAAGAAACATTTTACGGCCTGAGTGGAATCGGTGATCTGATTCTGACTACTACAGGAGGGCTTAGTCGCAATTATAATTTTGGAATAGAAATTGGAAAGGGGAAATCGGCAAATGCCTTGCTTAAAGAAATGCGAGGAGTGGTGGAAGGATATCGTACCACTGAAGCGGTTTATAATATCTCTCAAAAGTATGCGCTAGAGACTCGTATTTTTCACGGAGTTTATGAAGTTCTCTATAAAGATAAATCACCTAAGATTGCTATATCGCAACTTTTGAAACTTATTCCAAAGTTTTAATTTTTTCTTCAATTTTCTCTTGAAGTTTCTGAGCAGAAATAGTCTCACCTAAATCAATGATCTCACCGTTGGTGTTTTGTAGAAAATAAGCGGGAACACCTACTTTCCCATTTTTTTCTAACCACTTGGTAATAGATTCGTCACGCCGAGTATAATCTGCTTTTAGTGTTGCTACAGCATATTCTTTTAGAACATTTTTAAAGTTTTTTGTATTAATAAAAAGTTTTTCATTCACTTTACAAGTGAGGCACCAGTCAGCTGTGAAATCAATAAAAACTAAACGTTTTTCTTCTTTATAATGATTTAGTTTTTCTTCACTCCACTTCTCCCAGATTAAAGTGTTGGAATCTTCAGGGATGCTATGAGGGTGTTTAAAATCTTTTTGAATAAGAAAGACACTTAAGATAAGTGGGATGATAAAAAGAAGGAGATGATTTATTTTTTTTTGCGACATATGTTTTTTGAAGTAAAAAGCAAAAAATAAAAAAACTAAAACAAGATTTAAAAGAAGTATTTGGTTTTGATCACTATTTAATTTTAAAAAGATATCATAAAGCCAAACCACAGTAAGAATAAGGGAGAGTCCTAAAAAGCGTTTCATTTGTTCCATCCAACTGCCGGCTTTCGGAAGTTTTTTTACAAAAGAAGGAAAAAATCCTGTCAGGATAAAAGGGAACGAAAGACCTAAACCAATGGAGAGAAAAATAATAAACAGCACAAGATGAGAAGAGGTAAACGCAAAGGTTAAGGCTGTTCCTAAAAAAGGAGCACTACAAGGAGTAGATAAAAGTGTTGCTAAAACTCCACTAAAAAAATCACCCAAAAATCCCTCTTTATTTTTGGTATTTCCTAAAATTTTCCCTCCAAGGGTTGCAAATTCAAAGAGACCAAAAAGATTTAAGGTAAGAATAAATAAAAATAAAATCATAATGACAACAAAATGAGGAGATTGGAGTTGGAACCCCCATCCCACTTGTTCGCCAGTTGATTTTAGAATAACTAAAATAAAGGCAAAGACAGTGAAGGTTATTAAAATCCCTAAAGAGTAAGTTAAATTATGTTTAAGTAATTTTTTTTGCGACATCTGTTGAGAGTTGGCTAAAGAAAAAAGTTTAAGGCTTATAACGGGTAATACACAAGGCATAACATTTAAGATGAGTCCTCCTAAGAAGCCTAGTAAAAGATAAAGCCAAAATGAACGGGGAGTTTGGGCCTTAGGTGTTTTTGAATCTGGAAAAGGAGTGAGTTTATTATAGAAAGATTCTATGGCTGAAACATTCGTAAGAGTGAATGATTCAATGTTTTTTTCAATAACGAGTATTTTTCCATCTTGAGGATTTTGTAGAAGAAATTTAAAAGTGAAGGGTTTTAAAAAGTGACCATTTTCAGGAAGCAAAAAAGGGGGCTCTTGATATTCACCATCCCATTCTACTTCCACTCTTCCATAGAGATTCTCTTGATTATCCGTATAGAGTTTTTCTTGTTTAAAACTAAAAGGAGGTACAAGAAAAGGAGTTAAGAGATTTCTTTGACGATCGATATGTTGAGTATTTGTTTTCTTAAAAATATAGCTTAAAACCAGTTTATTTTTATCTACTTGGCTTAAATAAATATCTAAATGAGCAGGAAGGGGAGAGTTTTCAGGAATTTTTTTAAAAAACTCATCCCATTCATAAGGAGAGATTGTGAATTCTTGGAGGAGTCCTCCTTTGTGTTCTTTTTTTCCTTGCACACAAATATCTTTACAAACAAGCCATGTCACTTCTAGTTGTAATTGATTTATTTTGCTAAGTTGTATCTTACTCAGGGGATAGAAAAAAGCATAACGTCCTTCGTAGCCATGGATGATGATAGGCTCTGTTCCTCCTTGATCTTCTGCAAATTTCTGAGGAGCTGTCCATTCTAAAGCTTCTAAGAATTTATTTTCTTTTGCAAAAGAAACATTAATAATAATAGGGAGACCAGCACTTCCTGGATTTTTCCAATAAGTATGCCAATGAGGAGTATTTTCTAAGGCAATTCCTAGATAATCTTTCCCATCTTTACTTAAGAGGGTACTGGTTATTTTCACTAAACTTTGGGGGTCTGCTATGTTTTCAGCTAGAGTAAGAGAAGAAAAAAAACATAAGATTAAAAACAGTATTTTTTGCATAGAGTTTTCCTGTAAAGACAATGTGTATGTCTTATTATAAGGTAAAAAAATGAGTGCAGAAAACTATTTTCCTAAGCGTATTGTTTGTTTAACAGAAGAATCAGTAGAAATGCTGTATTTGCTAGGGAAAGAGCATCTCATTGTCGGTGTTTCTGCCTTTGTCAAAAGACCAGTTGCGGCACAAAAACTTCCTATCGTGACTACATTTACTCATGCCAATAATCAAAAAATCTTAGAGGTTAAGCCTGACCTCGTGTTAGGTTTTTCAGACATTCAAAAAGACATAGCGAAAGAACTGATTGCCGCAGGACTTAATGTTTTTATTAGCAATCAAAGGAGCATAAAAGAAATTTTAAATTATTTGTTATGGCTCGGTTGCATGGTAGGAGAAAAAGAGCAGGCCTTAAGTTTTATTTTAAAGTTTGAGCAAAGAATAGAAGATTGTAAAAAAGAGGCCCATACTTTTTTGCACAAACCAAAAGTTTATTTTGAAGAATGGCCAGATCCTATGATAACCAGTATTGGCTGGGTTAGTGAGATGATTGAAATATGCGGAGGACAGAATATATTTAGAGAAAAATCTAAAGAAAGTATGGCGCAAGGACGCATTATTAGCGAAAGTGAAGTCTTAGATAAAAATCCTGATATTATTTTTGCTTGTTGGTGTGGTAAGAAAGTGGAGTTAGATTCTTTTGCAAAAAGAGATGCTTGGGAAAATATTAATGCGCTTAAAACTAATCAAGTTTTTGAGTTAGAACCTGAAGTTTTTTTGCAACCTGGCCCCGCACTTTTTTTAGATGGGTTGGATATATTGATGAATTATTTTAAACAATGGCAAGGAGTTAATAAGTGAAAGAGCTCTCGTTAGAATTGAAATATAGTATGTATGAAAAAGCAGTTCAGTGTCCTTCCGCCGATATTGATTTTGTGAATAGAGAATTTCAAAAAATGTATAAAAAAAAACCACTGGTTTTTCGAGAAGATTTTGCAGGGACAGGTTTTACGGCTTGTCAGTGGGTTAAACAAGGAGCACGTCATAAAGCTTATGCCATTGATTTAGATCCAGCTCCTATTATTTATGGGAAAAAAAGGCATTATGCTAAGCTAACCGATCAAGAAAAAAAGCGAGTGTCCTATGTTCAGGCCAATGTTTTAAAAGCAGAGAAATTCAGAAGTGATGTGGTGGTGGCTTTTAATTTTTCTTACATGATTTTTCAGCAAAGAGAGCAAATGCTTAAATATTTTACGGCGGTCAGAAAATCACTGAATCCTAAAGGATTTTTCTTTTTAGATATTTTAGGTGGACCTGAGTCGCAAATTGTTATTGAAGATAGAAGAGATTATTCCAGTTTTGTTTATTACTGGGATTGTATAAAGTTTAACCCCATAAATAATGAAGGGCATTATGCCATTCATTTTCGCACTAAAAAGCCTAACAAAAAGTATTACAATGTTTTCACTTACTGCTGGCGACTTTGGACTATTCCAGAACTCAGAGATCTTTTGCAGGAAGCTGGTTTTTCTAAAACGTTTGTATGGTGGGAAGGGGAAACCAGAAAAGGTGATGGTAACGGAGTGTATACTCTCAGTGAGAAAGAAGATAATTGTGATGCTTGGATAGCCTATTTAGGAGCTGTACCTTAAGAATTTATATTCTGGCTATAATGCGGCGTGCCTAGGCCATGTGTTTTTCTTTTTGTAACCTAATTTTGTCGAGTAGGGATGTTAAGAAAATGATTATGGATGATTGTTTTTTCTCTACTCGA
Source organism: Bacteriovoracaceae bacterium (assembly GCA_018060635.1). Lineage (GTDB taxonomy): Bacteria > Bdellovibrionota > Bacteriovoracia > Bacteriovoracales > Bacteriovoracaceae > JAGOVR01. The sequence goes on along the minus strand of JAGOVR010000064.1, from coordinate 590 downwards.
CCAAAAAATTAAATCACAACATCTTCGTTATTTTTCTCTAAAGGGATTTTTTCTCTCACACTACTCTTCTTTGGAATGGTAATGACAATTTTATCTGCTACTTCTTTGATCTGGGCCTTTTCAACTAGAGCGTCACTAGGAGTTGGAATTTTTTCTTCAAAATTTTTCGTTTTTATTATCAGATACTTATTATTTAAATCAAGTTCAAGGGAGGGATCTTTTTTGAGTGAATAAATATAGCTATCTAGATTTTCCTTTTGATCTATAAAAGAAGATTTTTTGGAATAAAATTTTTTCAGAGGTGTGTGATTAAAAAAATCTTTAAAAAAAGGATCATCAAAAAAATGATTTGGTGTAAAAATTTTTGGTTCTTTTTTAGGAGAAGCTATCTTTTTGCCTTCTGCTAACTTGGGAAGGCGAATAATGATTTTCCCTTCTTTTTTTTCAATTTTAGCTTGAGAGCTATCCACATCATCAGGCAGAGAAAAGCTTTGGGAAGAAGAGCTAGAAAAAGAGTATCCAGCTTTAGATTCATTTATCTTTTTAGTAAGAGTCACAAATCCATCTTCTACAGTTGCGGTATAATAAGC
>JAGOVR010000063.1 GCA_018060635.1 Bacteriovoracaceae bacterium | reverse complement strand
GATCAAATCATTGATAAATCTCGAGACATCTCACCTCTTATTACGACATGGGCTCGAATGGATGGAGTGGTTTGCCCTGGCGCAGTGGCAGGGGATCCATCATTTTTTGAAATTCGCTATAGTGGGTTAGATCCCGTGCTAGATGATCTGAATACAGGCTTTTTGGGAGAAGGTTACTATGACTGTAACTCTGGAGATTTAGTCAATATTAGTGCTCAAACAGTTTATGATCAAAATTTTTATCCTAACTTTTAGTATTTAGCTTTTGCAAGAAGTGGGAGAGGGCCTCACTTCTTGTTTGGAGAGAAGTGGTTTTAATATATTCCTCTTTGGTATGCAGATGTCCCCCAATAGCACCTAATCCATCAATAATAATAATATTTTCCAAACTAAAATAATTACAGTCGCTAGCACCGCCTGATCTTTTTGCTTGATATTTTTGACCTTCAATTTTTTGTAAAATATCTAAATAAACTTGAAGATATGTTTCAGCTTTTTCATGAGGGGCAAAGGCAGGACAATCATCTTTTAAAATGTAGCTAGTCAGGCAATGTTCGGTGGTATTTTTTAAAATATTTTTTTGCAGAATTTTTTCAATCTTAATATGTAATTTTTCTTGTGATTTTAAATCAGAAAAACGTGTATCTATTTTAGCATAAGCATGACCACAGACCACATTAAAGTGTGGGGCCCCAGCATGAATATGCCCAATAGAAACAGTCATTTCTTGGGCGTAGTCTGTTAGATTACTTATCTCCACAAGTTTTTGGCAAAGCTCTAAACCTGCATTAAGCCCTTGGGCGTGATTTCTGCCAGCGTGGGCCTCTTTCCCTTTTACGTGAATGTCATACCAGCGGTTGCCACGTCTGCCACTGATGATATGCCCTTCTTCCAGCGCAGGTTCAAATCCTAAAACTATCCAAGAGGTGAGTGCAAACTTTTTAAAATAAGAGGTAAATCCTTGGGAGCCTTTTTCTTCATTGGGGGAGGAGATTACTCGTAAAGAAAGAGATGTTTGTGGAAATAAGTTTAGAAACTTTCTAAGACCTTCTAACGCAATAACCACACTGGCCTTATCATCAGCAATACCAATACCAAATATTTGTTGCTCATCAGGAGAAAATACAAGTTCAGAAGCATCACTTTCAAACACCGTATCTGTGTGAAATACGAGAGTGATAAAAGGGGAGTCAGTTCTTTTTCTTTCTGCAACAAGGAGAGGAGCTGAAATATCACTTCCTTGAGGATTTATAATCCACTCGCAGGAAAAACCCATGGCAGAAAGTTCACTTGCCACAAATTCTTGAGCACATTTAACGCCCTCTAAATGGTTGCTTTGAGAATTTATTCGCATAATGGTTTTAAGTTTTTCTAACATTGTAAAATTATTTTATACCCTACGCACTTCACTTTTCAAGTGAATGTGCTTTGAGTATACAAGATTTTATAGGAATTTTTCATGCTGAAAAATTCAAACAGTAGGACTATACTTAGCTTTATACTTTGATGTAAATTCAAAAAGATAAAAAACGAGGAGTAAAAGATGACTATATCAACAGAAAAACTGATCACCCAGCTTAAGTGGCGATACGCAACAAAGAAATTTGATTCTTCTAAAAAAATTTCTCAAGAGAATTGGGATAAATTACAAGAGGCGATTGTTTTATCTCCTTCCAGTTATGGCTTACAACCTTGGAATTTTTTAGTGGTGCAAAATACGGAGATAAGAAAAAAATTAACACCCGCTTCATGGAATCAACCGCAAATTGAGGACTGTTCTCACTATGTGGTGATTTTGGCTAAAACTTCCATGGATGAAACTTATATTGGAAAATTTATTACAAGTATTGCTGAAACCAGAGGAATTGCGGTGGATGCATTGGAAGGTTATAAACAAATGATGATAGGAGATTTAGTAAAAGGAGCAAGATCACAAGACATTTTAGGCTGGGCCTCTAAGCAGTGTTATATCGCCTTTGGAAATATGATGACGAGTGCCGCTCTTTTAGGTATTGATGCCTGTCCTTTGGAAGGAATTAATCCTCAAAAATATGATGAGATTTTAGATATAAAAAATTCAGGATACGCCACTATTGCCGCTTGTGCTTTTGGTTACAGGAGTGTTGAGGATAAATATCAAGAGGCTAAAAAAGTTCGATTCCCCTTAGATGAAATAATCCAAACTGTCTAATGGATCAAATGCTTAAAGCCTTAGACGCTTTCAAATTAGGAAAATTGGTGGCCCTGCCTACTGAAACAGTTTATGGTCTGTCAGCTCCTTATGATCACGAAATACTGATTAAAAAAATTTTTGAAGTAAAGAAGCGTCCTTTTTTTGATCCTTTAATCGTGCATATAAGTAGTTTGGATGAAGCTAAATCTTTGGTAGAAAATTGGGGAGAGTTAGAGCAAAAGCTTGCCAATCTTTTTTGGCCAGGTCCTTTAACTTTAGTTCTTAAAAAAAATAATAAAATAAATGATTTGATCACAGCAGGTCTTCCCACCGTGGGAATTCGAATGCCTGCTCATGCTATGGCCCAAGAATTTTTAAAGAAATTAGGAAAACCTGTGGTCGCTCCCAGCGCCAATATGTTTGGAAAAACTTCTCCCACCTGTGCAGAACACGTGGGTAAAGAATTTTCAGAACAGGATGTTTTTATTTTAGATGGAGGAAATTGTGCTATTGGCATTGAGTCCACTATTGTTAAAGTTGAAAATGGCCAGCTATACCTTTTACGAAAAGGGATGATTACAAAACAAGAGATAGAAGAAAAAATGGGAATAGTGGTTAGAGAAAATAAAAATAATAAAATAGAAACAGCAGGGCAATTAGAATTTCATTATCAACCAAGAATTCCCTTATGTTATGTGCCTGTGGGACATGATCTAGATTCTTATATTTCCTTGGTGCGTGAAAAGCTAAGAAGACCATTTACTCAAGGTTATGAATTAAAACTTTCATCGTCGGCCATCTTAGCCGCTAGAGAACTTTATACAAAATTAAGATCTTTTTATGGCGAAGAAGGCAATTATATCTTTTTTTGTGAGACAAAAGAACAAATAAGAGATCCTTTGTGGGAAGCAATTTTAGAGCGATTAGAAAAAGCCGCTTGTTATAAAAACTAATTATACTGATCGGGAAGGATAAAAAATAAGTCCTACTCGATCAATATGTTCCAAGCTAGCTCATGGGTAAACTCGAACGCTTGTATAATTCCCTGTTTTTCTAAATCAGTCAGCATTCTTTCTTGAGTTAATGCCACAGCTTTTTCTAATTGTTCTAAAGCACGAGAGAAATTATCAAGGCGTTGTTTCCACCTTACATCCATAGATTTCTTAAGTTCTTTCCAAGCGGGTAATTCTTTCTTCTAAACTTGGATGTGTGGATAATAGAGCACGTAGTCCCGTTCCTTTGTTACTAGAAATTTTTAAGGTGTCGAGTGATGGATGAGCATGTTCGATGCGACTCATATTAGATTGTAATTTTTTTAAAGCCGCAATCATATTATCTTTTCCTCCAATATGGGCTCCTCCTGCATCAGCACGGAATTCTCTTTTGCGAGAAAAAGAAGCAACCACCATCATTCCTAAGAAGCTGAAGAGAATTTCTAAAACAAAAACAGAAATAAAATGCACAATACGGCGATTTCTTTCTTCTACAAATTGTCCTAGGAAAAAAGCCACTACACGAGAAAGAAACATCACAAAGGCATTCACAATTCCTTGAATGAGAGTCATCGTTACCATATCACCGTTAGCAATATGAGCTATTTCATGGGCCAAAACTCCTTCGACTTCTTTTTCATTCATGGAGTTTAAAAGACCACGTGAGACTGCCACCAAAGCTCTATTTTTAGAAGGCCCTGTAGCAAACGCATTCACTTCCGGATTTTCATAAATTCCCACTTCGGGAGTTTTAGGAAGTTTTGCCATTTGAGAAAGGCGAGCCACTGTTTGATAGAGTGCTTGTCCAGCGGCATCAGTTTGAGTGGGATTAATAAGCTTAACACCCATCATCCATTTGGCCATGATACGTGAAAGAGATAAAGAAATAAAAGCTCCGCCAAAACCCCAAAGTAAACAGAAGATGGCCAAAGAAGAATAATTCAAACCATACTGGGTAAGGTAAGGACTTATGCCAAAGATATTCATCACAGCACTAATAGTAACAATGATCAGAATATTAACTAATCCAAATAAAAGTATGCGTTTAAAAAAATTCATATAAAAACTCCTTTTAATTCGAAGATAATATCTTAAAAAATGTTCCTTGTTAAGTTTCTAAGTTTTAAGTCCTGTGATAAGAATATGTATGCAATCAGAAGAATTTCAAGGGTATTACGAAAAAATATTTGGAGCAAGATGGCCTACTCTTAGGCAAGCTATGCAAGAAAAGGCCCAAAAGTCAGAGCAATTCTTTTTTAAAGAAATCGCTCAACCGTATGTGATGGATTTAGCGTCAGTATGGGCGGCAGAATTTTTGCAAGTAAAGCCTCATCAAAAAGTTTTAGATATGTGCGCGGCTCCTGGAGGGAAAAGTTTATGTTTGGCCAAAGCCTTGCAAGGAACGGGTGAGCTTTGGTGCAACGAACTATCTTCTGATCGTCGTTATAAACTAAAAAGAATCTTAGAAGATTATATTCCAGAACAGATGAGGCAAAATATAAAAGTTCTTGGAAAAGATGCTGTAGGCCTTGGAATGATATACCCAGAAAAATTTGATCGTATCTTAGTGGATGCTCCGTGTTCAAGTGAGCGACATCGTTTACAATCAGAAGAACATATGTCTTTTTGGTCTCTCAAAAACAGTAAATACTTGGCACAAAAACAATACTCCCTTTTATGCTCAGGACTTTTGGCCTTAAAACCTCAGGGCTTCATGGTTTATTCTACCTGTAGTTTGTCTCCCTTGGAAAATGATGGAGTGGTGGAGCGTTTTTTACAAAAAAAAGGAACGCAAGTCACTATAGATTTTCCCGCAGAATTTCCTATAAAAGATGCGATCGTAGAAAAAACTACTTTTGGGTGGCAAATCCTTCCTGACCGAGGAGGGCTTGGTCCCTTATTTATTGCACGTTTTAAGAAAAATGGGGGGACTTGAAAAAAGAGAGCGTTACGCATAGAATGGGCCTTCACTTTTAAAGATGGTATAAGGAGTTTTCTTATGGATATTGTAAAAAAAGCAGATAAATACACTGTGATGAAAAAAAGTTCTGGGCGTTATGCCGTTAAAAACTCTTCTGGTAAGTGGATCAATGGACAAGAGAAAGTAACTATTTTAGTTACAGAAGGTTTAGTAAAACTTCCGAAAGCTAAAGCCAAGCCTGTAGTGGAAGCACCATCAGCAGAAGAAACTCCTTCCGCTTAAAAAAAATAGAGTGAGTGTTCTATGGGAATTTTAAAAGATGCTTTACTTAAAGCGGGTGTGAAGCCTACAGAAAAAGTAGCACCCAAAAAAAAAGTTGCGCCTCCCGCACCACAAGTAAAAAAAGAAATGCACTCTCATCAAGTGCATCGAAATATTTGCGAACTTTGTAACCGTACCACGCAAGATGTGGAGTATTATAACCATCGTAACGCCATTGTCCGAGTAAAATGGTTGTGTCTGATATGTGCTGATCAAAATTCTATTGCTGATAATTTTCGTGAAAGCAACCAAAGTGAAGATGCAAGGCGTGGTGCTTTTCGTAGATTTTATGGGGCCACGAAAAAATTTCCCAAATAAAAAGATCAGGTATTCCCTTTTTTAATTTTTTATTTTTTTGTTATTTTTTCCGATAATGAATCATCTAGAATTTGTTGGAAAAAGGCTAAGATATGTTTTTGCATTTGGGTTTAAGTCTTTCTTTATTTATTTTGATGAGTTGTTCTTCTGGGAGTTTACTTAAAGTTGAAAGTAGTCCCGAAGGTGCCGATGTTTACGTGGTAAGAGCAGGGCAGGCTCCAGCGAAAATTGGGCAAACACCTTTAAGCTTAAATGATAAACTCATTCCAGAAATTTTTGATACAGAGGTGACTCTTCTTATTGAAAAAGCAGAACATGAAACTCAAACCGTTCTTCTTCCAAAAACAACCTTAAAAACTAAAGGCAGGTTGTTTGCTGTTTTAAATGAAAAGAAAAAACCTGAGGTACCAGTAGAAATAGAAGGAAATAAAGATCAAACACCTCAAATTAATATTATTACCTCACAAGATTCCAATGAAATTGCCAGTAGCATTGCTCGTGCTCAACATTTGCTAGCAGGAAGAAATTATACAGAGGCAGAAATTCTTTTGATCCAAATGACTAATAAGTTTCCACAAATTTATGTGGCCCATGATCTGCTAGGCAATGTTTATTATCTGAAAAAAGATTTATTAAAAGCGGCAAAAAGTTATCGTAGGTCTTTAGATATTTGGCCTAATAATTTCGAGACAAAAAAAGTGTATGACAAGATAACAAAAATGCTAGGTTCTCGTGCAGAGGAAAGTAGGGGAGAAAACTAATGACATTCATTTTAGGTGTTTTAATTTCGCTTTTTTCTCTTTATTTCTCCATGACACATTTAGGTGCGGAGTGGGCAAAATATTATGATTTAGTGGCTCTTCTCATGGTGGTGGGTGGAACGCTCTCCGTTGCGGTGGTAATTTTTCCAGCTAGTCTTTTTAGTGATTTTAGAGATGCGATCAAACATCTCATCTTTGGAGCGAGAGATTATCATGATTCAGAAATTGTCACTTCTTGTCTCTTGGAGATAAAAAATCGCACAGGCATTAAAGAAAATGCCAGAACACACAGTTTTTCTGAAGCTATTTTAAGAGATGGAGAAGAGATGATCTCCTTAGGTTTTTCCAGAGAAGAAATCGAAGATATTTTAGGTGTGAGAATTGATGAAAACTATGAACGATTTGTAAAAGTGGGAGGGTTTGTCCGCTCCCTTTCTAAATATCCTCCTGCCTTTGGTTTAGGAGGAACTGTTTTGGGGCTGGTTCGTATTATGGGAGAAGTTTCAAAAGGAGCAGGGGCCACCCAAGCTGGATATTTAATGTCCCTAGCTTTAATTGCTACTTTATATGGGATTTTACTTTCTAACTTAGTGATTAGTCCTATTGGTGAAAAATTTATTGTAAATGCTAATAGACAAAGGAAGGCGGCTCAAATTTCTTTGCAGGCTGTGCTTCTCATGAGTGATAAGACATCCCTTTTGAAAGCACAAGAGATTTTAAACTCTTTTATTCACCCCATAGACCGAGTCAATATCATTAGAGAAGATACTCAGGTTGAACCCATAAAACAGGCCGCTTAATGAAGCAGTATAGAAAAAAAATGAAATTACAGAGAAATCCGTTAGAAGAGTTTACGGATGTCGATACCCAAGGAAGTTGGGCGATTAGTTATGGTGATATGGTGACTCTTTTATTAGTGTTTTTTATTATTTTTTCTTGGGTTAACGTGGGAGAAAAACAGAAAGGATTAGATGCAGATCTCATAGCTAATCTTTCTCCAGTGGACGCTCCTTTACATAAGGTGGAAGATTTTGTGATTGAGGAAGTTTTAGAAAAAAGCAAGAGTATGGACGCAGAGAAAGTCCTGTCTAGTTTGAAATTAGATGAATCTAAGGGGGCTGATGTTTTTAAAGTAGGGAACAGAATCATTATTGATTTTAAACAAGTTAGTTTTTTTAAATCAGGAAAAACAGATATTATATTGAAAGCAGAAAAAGAATTAAAGCTTTTTGCTCAGAGATATATACCCTATGCAGGAAGCTATATCTTAAGTGTGCGTGCTTATACCGATAGCAGTCCTGTGAAAGTAGGGGCCTTTCGCTTTAAAGATAACTTAGAACTTTCAAGCTTAAGAGCTATTTCTGCTATGCGAGTTTTACAGAAAGCAGGAATTCCTTTAAGTCGTATGCGCTTAGGAGGATATGGAGAACTTTTGCAAACCACCAAAGATATTAAAAGTGTTCAAACAGGAAGTTTGAAATATGATAATCAGATGGCACTTGCAAGAAAAGTTGTTCTGGTTATAGAACCTGATACTGAGGAACGGTTATGAAAAACAAATGGATTTTTGTATTATTTTTATTTTCCAGCATAGTTCATGCTCAACTTCAACTGAAACACCCAAGAGTGGCAGAATTAGAAGATCAAATGATAAGAGATACAGGTGATTATATTCGTGCCCGTTTTCCAGGAACGCCTTTTACCGTAAAAATTGATATAGATGCTCTTCATAGGACAACAGCAGACCTTCCTTATAAAGAAGAAGAACTTCCTTTTTTCTCTATGAACACAGAAGAAATTGCAGATGAGTGGGATGACCCCAGTAC
>JAGOVR010000062.1 GCA_018060635.1 Bacteriovoracaceae bacterium | reverse complement strand
TGGTGTTTTAGACAACTCTTTGGAATTTTGTGCTTGGGCAGAGACCTGCAAAAGAGGTTCATCTGTGGCAGAAGAGGGAGAATACGTGACACTATCACCTACAACAAAAAATAATTTTTCGGAAGGCTCTATGACTTCCCATAAGACACTTTCACTTCCGAGAATGCTTACTTGGGCCAACAAAGTTTTTCTGCCTTTAGAAAAAAGAGCTTGCTGTCCTACAAAGAGCCCTTCTCTTTCAGTTTGATTGGTAGAAAAACTAGTACTGTCAGAAATATTTTTGATAAGAACTAATTCGTGGGCAAAACAAAAAAATGAGAAAGGAAAAGAGAAAAAGAAAAATAAGAAAAGTTTCATTTAATCTCTGCGCCTTTTTAATTTAACAGGAGAAGGTGAGTTTCTTAACGGAGCGGCAGAAGATAAGGAGACTTCATCGGAGGGTTCATTTAAATCAGGTGTCACGCTCTCTTGGAGTACAGCCCGAGAGTAAGTTGGGAGAGGTGTCTTAACTAAACTTTCAAGATGCATCATCTCATCTTGCAATCTTTCTGATAAATTTATTTCTTCTTGTGCCTCCAAAGACAAAGAACAAAAAAAAAGGATTAAAAACATTGAAAATATAGTCATTAATTTAAATTTATGTTACATCCCGTCTCATGTCCATAACAAGTTTATCCTCTTTTTCGTATGATTTAAAAGACTATCAGTATGATCTGCCTGCAGAGCTTATTGCGGACCGTCCTATTGAGGGGCGACATCATTCCAGGCTTTTGATTTATAAATGTAAAACCAAAGAAATAAGTCATACTTCTTTTTTAAATTTAGGAGATTATCTTCCCACTCAAAGTACTTTAGTTGTGAATGAGTCCAAGGTTTTTCCTTGCCGTATTTTTGCACAGAAACAAACAGGAGGAGAGTGTGAAATTTTTTTACTGAGTTTACAGGTCAGAGAAGAACGAGGACGAAAAATTTATCCTGTTTTATTAAAGACTACTTCTAAGAAAAAAAAAGGAGATGTCTATCGCACTCCTTACTTTGATGCCACTCTAGAAGAAATTTATGAAGATGGGACTTTTGGTCTTTCTTTTAGTGTCTTAGATTTAGAAATCGTTTTAGCTCAAGCACATATTCCCCTTCCTCCTTATATTAGAGCAGGGAAGAGTGATGAGAAAGATCGGGATTCTTATCAAACCGTTTATGCTAAGCATTTAGGTTCTGTTGCCGCTCCTACGGCAGGGCTTCATTTTACGCCAGAGCTTCTTTATAGTTTAGAAGAGAGAGGGCATCCTTTGAGCAAAGTGACTTTGCACGTGGGGCCGGGGACGTTTTTCCCAGTGAAAGAGAGTGATATTCGTAAGCATAAAATGCATCATGAAATTTTTGAATTAGATGCTCTTAATGCTTATAAAATAAAAAAGGCCCAAGGAAATCTAGTGGCAGTAGGAACAACTTCCCTAAGAGTTTTGGAAAGTTTACAGCCAGACATTGAAGCCACAAGGGGAGAAACTGATATTTTTTTGTACCCAGGAAAAAAAATTAAAACCATTAAGGGACTTATTACCAATTTTCATTTACCAGCTTCTAGTTTGTTTATCTTAGTAAGTGCACTGGTAGGGAGAGAAGAAACACATAGGATTTACCAAGAGGCGATAAACCAACGCTACCGTTTTTATTCTTACGGCGATGCCATGCTCATTCTTTTATAAAAAAACTGTACAGGTATTAAAACATTTCCTAAACTTTGCCATCGTCTTGCAGTAATGGAGTAATAATGAAAAAAATAATAAGTAGTCTCTTTTTGATTCCTATTTTTGCTATAGCAGTGGTGAAAGAAAAAACGTTGATGGTGGCGATGGATACGACCTATCCTCCTATGGAGTTTGAAAATGAAAAAGGACAGCCGCAAGGTTTTGATGTAGATTTGGCCCAAGCATTGGCAGAAAAAATAGGACTTAAAGTAGAATACAAAGTGATGCCATGGGATGGAATTTTAGCAGGCTTAGTTTCCAATCGTTATGACATCATTATGTCTTCTCTGAATATTACGCAGGAGCGCAAAAAAAGCGTGGATTTTATAGAGTATGTTCGCATGGGACAAATTTTTGTCAGCAAGAAAGGCTCTAAATTAGTAAAGAGTATTGCAGATACTAAAGGACTAATCGTGGCGGCACAAAGAGATACTACCTCTTCGGAATTTGTAGAAAAAAATAAAAAGACTTGGGGTCTTAAGGATATTAAAACATTTGTTTCTGCAACAGATGCTTTCTCTGCACTCAAATCAAAACAAGCTGATTTCATTGTCATTGATGAACCAGTGGGAGCTTATTACGCCAATTTAGACAAAAAAACTTTTGAAGTGACAGGCTCTGCGATGCAAACGGAACCTATCGGTATTGCCATTCGTAAAAAAGATAAGGATCTCTATACAAAATTAGAAAAAGCCTTAAAGGAAATAAAAAAAGAAGGAACTTATCATAAAATTTATGAAAAATGGTTTGGGAAAAAAGCCTAAAATATGATGGAGGAATCTTTAAGTTTTTGGCCATTTTCTTTTACTATTGTGCTCCCTCGTTTAGTGGATGGCATCTTAGTGACACTTAAGTTAACTTTTTTAAGTGGCTCTTTGGGGCTTATATTAGGAATGATTTTGGCCCTGTTACGCCTTTCTCCTTTTTTTCCTTTTAAAGTTTTCGCCACAGCCTATGTTACTTTTTTTAGAGGAACACCACTCTTGTTGCAACTTCTTTTTATTTATTTTGCGTTACCTGTTTTAATAAATGTCACGTTAGACTCTTTTCCTGCAGGAGTGCTTGCCTTGTCTCTTAATGCCGCGGCTTATTTAGCAGAGATTTTTCGTTCAGCCATTGAATCAATTCCTCATGGACAAAAAGAAGCAGGCTGGGCACTGGGGTTAAGTGAATGGCAAACGATGAGGCAAATTATTATTCCTCAAACTTATCGCAGAATTATTCCTCCTTTAGTAAATGAATTTGCCGCTCTCACTAAAGAAACAGCCTTAGTCTCTGTCATCTCCCTTCCAGAACTGTTATTTATGACACAAAGACTAGGCGCAAAATATTTAAGACCGTGGGAAGTTTATATTTGGGCCGCATTAGGTTACTTATTGGTTGTTATGAGTTTAAGTATGCTAGCGCATTTTTTAGAAAAGAAACTAGCAAGGAAGGGGGAGTAAATGCAAGTTGCGACTCCTATTTTACAAGCAAAAAATGTTCATAAAAGTTTTGATGATTTAGAGGTATTAAAAGGAATTGATTTGCAAATTAATGCGGGTGAAGTCTCTGTTATTATGGGGCCTTCAGGGTCAGGGAAATCTACTTTATTACGCTGTTTAAATTTTTTAGAAAAACCACAAAAAGGAGAGATCTTTTTTAAAGGACAACTCATTGATCCACAAAATAAACAAAAGATGAATCATTACCGCACACAAGTGGGAATGGTTTTCCAATCTTTTAATTTATTTCCTCATATGACTGTTTTACAAAATATTATGCATGCTCCTTTGTATGTTTTGCAGAAAAAAAATCATGAAGTAGAAGAAGAGGCTCTCTTTCTTTTAGAAAGAGTTGGTCTTTCCTCTAAAAAAGATGAATATCCTCGTTCTCTTTCGGGAGGACAAAAACAACGTGTGGCTATAGCCAGAGCCCTTTGTATGGGGCCTCAAATTATGCTATTTGATGAACCTACCAGTAGCTTAGATCCAGAGTTAGTAGGGGAAGTTTTAAAAGTTATGCGAGATTTGGCAAGGCAAGGAATGACGATGGTGGTGGTGACTCATGAGATGAAATTTGCAAAAGATGTTGCCGATAAAATTATTTTTATGGATCACGGAAAAATTTTAGAACAAAACGCACCAGAAATTTTTTTCTTAAAACCCACACATCCGAGGTCTCAAGAGTTTTTAGGTCTTTTAGAGGAAGAGTATGTTTCTACTTGAGGGAAAATCAGGTGAGGCCCGAGCGGGGAAAATAAAAACAGAAAAAGGAGAGATTGAGACTCCCGTTTTTATGCCTGTCGGGACACAGGGTTCTGTAAAAATGATGACTCAAGAATGGTTAGATGAACTTAATTTTCCTATTATTTTAGGAAATACTTATCATTTATATTTGCGACCAGGACATAAGTTGATTGAAGAAAACTTTGGTGACCTCCATAGTTTTATAAGCTGGCGCAAACCCATTCTTACGGATTCAGGAGGTTATCAAGTTTTTTCACTTAAACATTTGCAAAAAAAAACCACGGATGCGGGAGTGGAGTTTGCTTCTCATTGGGATGGGTCAATCCATTTATTATCACCTGAAAAATCTATGGAGATTCAAAAGGCATTAGGTTCTGATATTGTGATGGCGTTTGATGATTGCCCTGCGCTTCCTGCCACCAAAGAAGATTTAAAAAAAAGTTTAGAGAGAACTTTGAAATGGGAAAGACGTTCTCGAAACTATGAGCTAAAGCCCCATCAAAAAATTTTTGGAATTGTACAAGGGGGGCTACACTTAGATTTACGCACAGATTGTTTGCAGGCATTGGAAGAAATGAATTTTGATGGTTATGCGTTAGGTGGGCTCTCTGTGGGTGAAAAAAATGATGAGATGGTCTCTTTTTGTAAAGAATTTGTTCCCATGATGCCTGAAGATAAACCGCGCTATCTTATGGGCGTGGGGAAGCCTTTAGATATTTTAAATGGAATTAAAAATGGCCTAGATATGTTTGATTGTGTTCTTCCTACTCGCAATGCGAGAAACGGGCAAGCTCAAACACAGTGGGGGCCTCTTAATATAAAAAATAATCGTTTTCTTAAAGATACAGGCCCCATTGATTCTTCTTGTGCTTGTTTTGTGTGTAAAAGATATTCGAGGGCCTATGTGCGTCATCTTATTATGGTAGGAGAATATTTAGGTGGCATACTTTTGAGCTATCATAATCTTTATTTTTACAAATGGATGATGCGGCAGGCGAGAGGTGCTATTTTAGAAAGAAGATTTGACGAATTTTATCAGAGGTTCTATAACAATTACACGTCTCAAAACTAACTCTAAGAGGTTCTTATTATGATGCTTTTTGCCTTAGCTTTTGCGCAGGAAACTGCCCAAGTTGCTCCTAAACCCAATGCCCTTATGCAATTTCTTCCTTTGCTGGTAATTGGAGTCATTTTTTATTTCCTCATGATTCGTCCGCAAAAAAAACGATTTGAAAAAGAAAAAAGCTACCTAAGTTCTTTACAAAAAGGTGATGAAGTTTATACCAAATCAGGAATGATTGGCACTATTGTTGGTCTTAACGATCAAGTTGCTACTTTAGAAATTTCTGAAGGTGTAAAAATGAAAATTTTAAGAAATCAAATTGGAGGATCAGCAAAAAGTATTACTGAGTCCACCACTTCAGCGCAAGCTTAAGGAGTTTTTGTGTTTGGTTTAGGCTTTGGTGAATTACTACTCATCCTTATTATTGTTCTTCTTTTCATTGGTCCTAAAAAACTTCCAGAGCTGGCTAAAAGCTTAGGGAGAGGGATTCGAGAATTTCAAAAAGCCTCCAAAGGTGAAGATGAAAATACTCAAGTTCTAAAGCAGAAGGTTGCCCAAACAGAAAATACTTCTGAAGAGCTTGAACAAAATGATAAAAAATCCTAGACTTTCCTTTCTATCATTCTCATTATTAATGAAGTGTTTTTAATTTAAGGAGTTTCCCTCATGAAACGAAGTTTCTGGTATCGTTTTATTTCACTTGGTCTTATTACGCTAGCCTGTCTTTTGATGTTGGTTCCTAGCTTCGTGAAAATAGATGAAAAAAGTTCCTTTCCTTTTAAATCTAAAGTGAATTTAGGTTTAGATTTACAAGGAGGACTCTATATTATTATGGGAATAGACTTTAAAAAAGTTTATGCCGATGAAGTAAAAATTTATTTACGTAGGTTAGAAAGTTATTTAAAGGATCAAGGGTTTGTTGTCACTATTGGAAATTTAGATTTAAGTGATGCGCGAGACCCTAAAGGCAGTCTTATTTTAGAGGATGCTAAAAATATTCAAGTCGTCAAAGAGAAGATAAAAGAGGCAGGCTTTGATTCTCTTCTCCGTTTTACCTCTCAAACAGAAACAACACTTACCTATGCTCTGACTCAGGCAACTCGTGATCAAATTGAAGAAGGAGCCGTTTCCAAATCTATCGAGGTTATTCGTAATCGTATTGATGAATTTGGTGTGGCAGAACCTGAAATTACCTCACAAGGGAAGGATCGCATTGTGATCCAACTTCCTGGTGTTAAAGATGTAGAGAGAGCTAAGGCCCTTATTGGAAAAACAGCTAAGTTAGAATTTAAAATTGTAAATGATACGGTTGATCCAGCTGTTTTTGAAACGTGGATGACTAAAATTAAAACGGCAGGTATTGAGTATAAAAAAGGGGAGAGATTTTCTGATTACGTGGCCAAGGTTAATGAAATTTTAAGAAAAGATTTACCGCAAGGTTATGAACTAGCTTTTGAGAAAAAAGAAAATAAAACAGAGGGGGGATTAGAACAAAATATTCCTTATCTTGTGGAAACAGTGGCCCGTTTAACGGGAGATGATTTACAAGATGCCGCTGTAAGACCAGATCCTCAAACGAATATGCCGACGGTTTCTATGACTTTTAGTGCGAGTGGGGCCAACGTTTTTAAAAATGTGACAACTGACAATGTGAACAAACGTCTTGCGATCATATTAGATGGAAATGTTTATACGGCTCCAGTGATTAATACACCCATTCCCAATGGGAATGCTGTTATTACTATGGGAGGTGCACGTGTTTATAATGAGATATTACAAGAGGCTAGAGAAATCGCACTAGTTTTAAGAGCAGGAGCCCTTCCCGTACAGTTAGAGTTTGAAGAGCAAAGAGTTGTAGGTCCTAGCTTAGGAGCTGATTCCATTAAGAGTGCTAAAATAGCGGCCTTAGTGGGAGCTCTTTTTGCTTTTTTATTCATTTTAATTTATTACAAATTTTCGGGGTTTATTGCTAACGTTACGTTAGTTCTGAACGTCCTTATTATTATGTCTGTGCTTATTTTCATGGGAGCAACACTAACCCTTCCAGGGATTGCAGGGATTGCTCTGACCATTGGTATGGCAGTAGATGCTAATATTTTAATCTATGAAAGAATTAAGGAAGAGCTTGCGAAAGGCATGAAGACCTTAAATGCTGTTCAAGCAGGATTTGACCAAGCATTTTGGACTATTTTGGATGCCAATATTACTACGGCACTCGCAGGTTTTTGTCTGCTTAATTTTGGAACAGGACCTGTGCGTGGATTTGCAGTGACACTTCTTATTGGAATTGCTTCCACTATTTACACAGCTTACTTTGTTTCTAAAATATTTTTTGAAATTTATACAATGAAAAACCCAGAAAAAATTAGCATTTAAAAAGAGGGATTTATGTCAACATTTCGACGCTTTAATTTTAATTTTACCGCTAAGTTTCCATATTTTTTAACATTTTCTTTTGTCACCCTTTTTATAACTTTAGTGTTGTTGTTTACTAAGGGACTTAATTACGGTGTTGATTTTAGAGGAGGAGCAGAGCTTCAAATAAAGTTTGGCCAAGCCATTGATCTTTCTGTTTTACGTTCTGCACTGGCTGAAAGTTTTGGTGGGGCCAGTGTGCAAAGTATTGGAAAAGAAGATGATCATGAATTTTTAGTTAAGGTTTTGGCTAGCGATGAAAATTTAAATCAAGTGACTCAAACTATTTCTACTATGCTCACAAGTAAATTTGCCGATCAAGGTGTTGAGATGCGTAGGGTAGAAATTGTCGGCCCTAAAGCAGGAAAAGAAATTCGTAATGCAGGTTTTCAGGCCATGATTTGGGCCTTGCTATGTATTTTAGTTTATGTAGGACTGCGTTTTGATTTTAAATATGGCCCTGGAGCTGTCATTGCAACTGTCCATGACGTTATCATGTTAATTTTAATTTTAATTTTAACTCAAAAAGAATTTACTTTGCAGATTGTAGCCGCTCTTCTAACTATTATTGGTTACTCTGTGAATGATACTGTGGTGGTGTATGACCGTGTTCGTGAAAATGAAAAGAAAGATCCTACAGGAAAACTGACAAATCATATTAATAATGCACTTAATGAAACTCTTTCTCGCACAATTCTTACTGGTCTTACCACTTTATTTGTTGCGGCTACAATGTACTTTTTTGGAGGGGAGAGCATTAAAGATTTCTTCTTTGTGATCACGCTAGGAGTGATTATTGGAACGTACTCTTCTGTTTATGTGGCATCACCCATTACACTTATCTTTGCTAAATTAAAAAAATAATTTTAAAGCGTTTGTTTTGGAATACAGGCCAAG
>JAGOVR010000061.1 GCA_018060635.1 Bacteriovoracaceae bacterium | reverse complement strand
CTTTGGGCAAGAAGGAAAAATAAAAAAATTAGAGCAAACATTTCTCTCTAGGTTAAATGTTTTAGCCACTACTTCCTGCAAAGACAAAATCACCTATGTCGGAGGACTGGGGACTATGATTTCTTTTGAAGTTGGAAGCTCTTCCAAACAAGATACTGATAAATTTTTAAACAAACTTTTTGAAAATGGCATTGTGGCATATTCTGCTGGAAGAAATCCTAGTAGAGTTCGCTTTCTGTTACCACTTTGTTTGACGGAAAAGCATATTGATGAAATTTTTGCCATCATAGAAAAAACTATCAAGGAGTTATTTTAATGTTTTATATAAGGTCTGTTAGGAAAAAAGATGTGGGTGATCTTTTTGAGCTTAGCCAAAAAGGGTTCATTAACCTCCCTCCTAACAAAAAAATTATTTCTAAACGAGTAGAACTTTCGGTAAATGCGTTTAAAAAGCCTTCAAAAAATCTTTGGGAAAACTATTATATTTTTGTCATTGAAGATGTGGAAAGGAAAAAAATTGTCGGTACATCTCTTATTCACTCTCAGCATGGAACTACACAAGCTCCTAATTTTTATTTAAAAGTAAGTGAAGAACATAAATTCAGTAAAACACTTAAGAAAGAAATGAATCATCAAATTTTGAAACTAGAAGCTGACAAACATGGTGTAACTGAGATTGGGGGACTTATTTTACATAAAGACTATCGCAGTCACCCTGAAAAATTAGGCAAACAACTTTCTTTTGTTCGTTTCCTTTATATGAGTCTTTATCCCAAGAAATTTAAACCTGAAGTTTTAGCAGAGCTTTTGCCTCCCTTAGATAAAAATGGAAACTCTATTTTTTGGCGTTCTATTGGAAAAAAATTCATGGGAATGAGTTATCAAGAAGCGGATGAACTTAGTCGCTATAATAAAGAATTTATTGTAAGTCTCTATCCTGGGCACACCATCTATACAGTTCTTTTACCTACCAACGTGCGAAAAATGATTGGGCAAGTTGGGCCTAATACCGTCCCTGCTAAAAAACTTTTGGAAAGTGTAGGATTTAAATATAAAAATGAAGTAGATCCTTTTGATGGTGGGCCTAACTTTTCTTGTAGGCTTTCAGATATTATCCCTATCAAAAACAAAATTGTCGGAAAGTTAGATTTAGAAACCCCCTTTGATCCTGACCAAGCAAAAAATATTATGTTGAAATTAGAAACTGAAAAAGATTTTTTTACAGCAGTGCAAACACAGGCTATTTTAAAAAAAGATGGTCGAATTATTTTGCCTGCAGAGACAATTCATTTTGCTTTAGATATTGGTGCAAAAATGAAAGAACATATGCGTCTTAATGCTATCTTTGTTTAAAAGGAAGTAGTGATGAATCCAAAGTTTGATCTTAAAGGAAATTATTTTGAAAATTCTTTTTATCTCGGGCATGAATCTTCTTTTCAAAGAATAACTAAGTACTCTCCTGCAAATACTAAAGACCTTTTATGGGAATGCATTGTAGACCCTCATCATGTAGATAAAGTTATGCATTCCGCTGAAACAGGATTTAATCTTTGGAAAAAAACTCCGCTCAGTACACGAATAAGCTATTTAAAAAAATATCAAGAAAGAGTCAGCCAAAGAAGAGAAGAAGTCGCTTTGGCTATTGCCCTCGAAACAGGAAAGCCCCTATGGGAAGCTCACACAGAAGTGAATTCAGTTATTGCTAAGATTGATATTACTATTTCTGACTCTCTAGAGCTTATTGCTGATAAAAAATATGAAAAGATTCTACCTGAAACTAATGGACTTGTTCACTATAAACCCTTAGGTATTTCTTTAATTATCGGTCCCTTTAATTTTCCTTGTCATTTAGCTAATGGACAAATCCTAAGTGCCCTTATCGCTGGTAATAGTATTATTTATAAACCCTCTGAAAAAACAATTTATAGTGCCCAACTACTTATTGAATGTTTTCACCAAGCCGAATTTCCTCTAGGTGTTATTAATTTTATTAACGGTGGCGGCGATATCGTTTCAGATTTTTTAAAAGAAAAGTCTGTTCGAGGAGTCTTCTTTACAGGCTCTAAAGAAGTTGGGGAGAAAATTTTAGAGAAAACATATAAAGATTTTTCTAAGTTAGTGGCCTTAGAGATGGGAGGAAAAAATACAACGATTATTCATGCTGACGCTCTCACAGAGCCTTGTCTGTATGAACTTTTAAAATCCTGTTTTTTAACCACAGGACAGCGTTGTACAGCAACATCTAAAGTGGCTATTCACTCTAGTTTAAAAAATGAATTTATTGAAAAATTTCACGCCTTAGCTAAAAAAATTATTATTGATCACCCTACTCAATTTGATATTGAGCCTTTTATGGGACCTCTTATTGATCATAAATCTATGGATAATTATCTTCTGTATATGGGAATGGCAAAAAGAGAAGGTGCAGAAGAAATTATGCGTGGAAAACATCTGGAAAAAAAATTCGAAGGTTACTACGTTTCACCTTCTATTCATGTTATGGAAAAACGAGAAAACAAAAGCACTTTTCTGGCCTCGGAAATTTTTGGACCTAATTGCACTTTTATTCCTTACAATGACATCGAAGAAGCTATCCAAATTGCAAACATGGGCGAATATGGACTGGCTGGTTCTGTTTTTACGAAAGATGAAAGCATTTATCAAAAATGCTTGGAAAATATTGACGTGGGACTTCTTAACTGGAACCGCTCTACTGTAGGAGCTAGTGCTAAACTTCCTTTTGGAGGAGTAAAATCTTCTGGGAATTACCGCCCTGCTGGTTCTTTTATGATCTCATCTTGTGCTTATCCTGTAGCTTCACTACAAATTTCTGCTCCTATAGAGACTATAGATAAGCCCAAAGGGCTCATAGAATAACTTTTTAAGGCCTTTTTCTCACAGTTTTTCTAGACAAAACTCTCCTAAATCCTTATAAATTGGTACAAGATTGCTCAGAAGTAGCGCAGTGGTAGCGCAGTTGACTGTTAATCAATTGGTCGTGGGTTCAAATCCCACCTTCTGAGCCAATCTTTAAAAATATGACCGAAAAATCTCACCCCTCTAAAGTTTTTTTTCTCAAACATCTACGTAAGCAAGAAAACTGGATAAAACGAGAACATCTTAAAAAAGATCAAACACCTCTTTTTGATTTTTGGACTAAAAGTGATTTAGGGCAGGACTTTTTTAAATTCTATCAAAAAAATAACTCAATCCTAAAGTCATCTGGAGAGTGTTTTAAAATTTTTAAAAAACAAAATGATCTTTTTGAACTGGTTCATCTTAAAAAAAAATTAACGTTGATTCAGGCCAAAAAGCAAGGCTACCGTCCTGTCATTGAAGTAGGTGACGGAAAAGTAGAGCACGAACTCATTTTAACTGCTCAAAAAAAAATTTCTTGTTACCTAGAAAAAAAAGATTCCGAAAAAATTTTAAAAAAAATTAAAAAAGGCTTAGCAATATTAGAGAAAAATGCCCCAGAGGCCTTTACTCGTTTTTGTAAGTACACTCACGCCTTGATTGGAGTAAGAGAAAAAGGAATTGTAAGTTATTCTCTGCAAAGCCTCCCTGGGTTTTCTTGTATCAATTTTTACGATAGAGATTTCATAGATCTTTTAGATGATCTTATTCATGAAAATGGACATCATCACCTCAATACTTACCTTAATAAAGAAACACTTATTCATGAAGATGATGAGAAAATTTATTACAGCCCTTGGCGCAAAAGTATGCGACCCATTCGTGGAATTTATCATGCCTATTTTACTTTTTATTGGGCCTTAGATCTTTTTAGGACTTTGTCTTCTTGCAAAGAGGATTTTATCCTTTCACAAAAAAGGAAAATAAAAGAACGAGCCATGGAAGAATATAAAATGCTTAGTTCCTGCTGGGAAGATCTCTGTCATGCTTATAAGTATAAGAAAATTACCAAAGAAGGGTGGTTAGTCATTAAGGGAATTAACAGAAATATAAAATAAAAAACCCGCCTTAAGGCGGGTTTTTTATTGAGATAAGGTGGTCTACTTTTTAAAAATGTTCCGCAACTCGTATTACATCTCTTTTAGGAGCCGTTGATGTTTTTAGAACAGGAGCTGGTTCCTTCTTAGCAGAAGCTTGTCTTTCAGGTTCCTTATAATCCGTCGGTAAAATTAATTTTGTAACAATACCTACACTTGGCTTCTGTTCTGTCTTCAAACTTCTATTAATCACCGCATTCTCATAATGACTGTCTTGAGCAAAAGCTCCACAAGAAATGGCAAGGCAAAAAAGTGTTGATAAGATTTTCATATTAATTCCTCCGTTTTAGAATCGAGTTAAATATTTGTTAAAGTTCGATTCATTCTTTATTTTGACCACATCTTACAGGATCCTTCATTTGAGTCAGCTGACACTTTCTTACATCTAAAAAACCATGAATTTTTTACAATATTCCAATAAGAATGTGATTAAAATCATATACTTATTAATTTTATTTTTTAAAAATCTAACATTTAAAAATATAATTTATTCATAAAATTATATTTTCCACCTCTTTGTAAGAGCTTCAAAGTACACAAACATCAAATCACAAGATAAAAAAATGATCCCTATGAGAAGTTCATTTTTTATCGCTATTTTAACCCTATGCTTTTGCCATTTTGCAAACGCTAAGGATAGAAACATTTTACAAATATGCTTAGATTTAATGCTGGGAAGACAAAATACAGATGATACTATCTTAATCCCCTCTTCAGCTCATTCTTTAAGTGAAGATCATATTCTCAAATTTTTAAGACAAAAAAAAATTGAAAAAGAAATTTGGCTTGAGATAAAAAATGAAGCGAAAGGGCTGTTAACTCAATTTAAATACTTAACCTCTAAATATAAACAAGACTATCTCCCTGCTATTTCTCAAGAAATTAATCAAATAATTTTAAATAGATTTGGCACATTAAATTTAGCGCTACACTACAATCTTCATGGAGGAGATGGGCTAGATTATGTAAAAAAAGGAGGAATCTTAGCTAATAGGTCACATCACTGCTACTCTAGAGATCTTTGTTTTAGTTCTGACGATCAGCAAGTTTATTTTTTTCGCTTAATCGATAATTTTTTACACCAAATTTTACATGAAACAAACCCTTACACAGCTCCTTTTAACTATGGACGCATGGGAACAAATCTTATTATTTTTAATTTAAATCACCCTGCATTTTCTGACGGAAGAATTAAAGCTGAAGGAAATTCTTCTATTACCTTCAATGAAGACTGGATTAAACAAAATAGGGAAAATGGATCTACTGTAGGTATCCCTTTGGAAAGTTTTATTTTATATCCTATAGATATTTTCAAACAAAAAGCGACTAAGTTAACCTTTCTTTATCTTTCAAGAACTGAAGTTACTTTTTTAAATCTTATTTTTTTAAAAAGGCTTCTAGAAAGAATTCCTAACTCTTAGAATTGTTAGGAATCCAAAAAATCTCTTCCTTACCTTCAGAAAAGCTTATGAATCTAGCTAAGACAAAAAAATAATCAGAGAGGCGGTTAAGAAGAATAATCCAACTATTTTCAATATCACTTTGATGCTCAAGAGAGAAATGCACTAAGCGACGCTCTACTCTTCTAGTGACTGTTCTGCATAGATGAATCTGCGCAGAAATAAATCCTCCTCCTGGTAAAATAAAATGAGAAATAGTTGGAAGATGAACCTGCATTTCATCCATAAATTTTTCTAAATCATTAATGAGATCTTTACTTACTATAGGTAGCTTATACTTAAGTCTTTGTTCCTTCTCGCAAGCTAAATTAGAACCCAAGTCAAAAAGCGCAGATTGGATCTGATTTAAAAAAAGATGAATTTCATGAAATTTTTTATGAGAACTTTCTTTAAGTAAAGTACTCACAACTCCTATAAAAGAATTGAGCTCATCTACTTCTCCATAAAGCTCAATACGAGCATCACTTTTACTAATGCGAGTTCCACCTACTAAACTAGTTTGGCCTGTGTCCCCTGTTTTGGTATAAATTTTCATTACATATTTCTCCTGTAGCGCCCACCAACTTTATAAAGAACAGCTGAAATTTCACCCAAGCTACATACTCTTACTGTAGATAAAAGCTCTTCAAAAATATTTCCACCTGTAAGGGCTACTTGTTCTAATTTTTGTAAGGCTTGTTTACTTTGGTTTTTATGTTTTGCTTGAAAATTTTTCAGCCGCATAATTTGAGCATCTTTCTCATCATTTGAAGCTCTGGTCATTTCTATTTCTTGAGCCGTTGCATTTTTCCCTTCTAAAAGATACGTATTCACTCCAATAATAGGAAACTCTCCACTACTTTTGAGTGTCTCATAGTACAAAGATTCTTCTTGAATTTTACTTCTCTGATACATACTCTCCATGGCCCCCAGTACTCCACCCTTATCTGAAATATTTTCAAACTCTTTGAGTACTGCTTCTTCCACAATCTCTGCTAACTCATCATAGATAAATGAACCTTGCAGTGGATTATCCGATTTATTAAGGCCAAACTCACGGTTAATAATAAGTTGAATGGCCATAGCACGACGTACACTTTCTTCTGTAGGAGTAGTGATTGCTTCATCGTAGGCATTAGTATGAAGTGAGTTGCAGTTATCACTTAAAGCGAGGAATGCTTGCAGTGTTGTACGAATATCATTGAAATCAATTTCTTGAGCGTGTAGTGACCTTCCTGAGGTTTGAATATGATATTTAAGTTTTTGCGATTTTATATTGGCCCCATACTTATCTCGCATAGTCACTGCCCAAATTTTACGGGCTACTCTTCCAATTACTGTATATTCAGGGTCAAGTCCATTACTAAAAAAGAAAGATAAATTTTCGCAAAAACTATCAATAGGAATACCTCGACTTAAATAATATTCCACGTAAGTAAAACCATTAGCTAATGTAAAAGCCAACTGAGTAATAGGATTAGCTCCTGCTTCTGCAATATGATAACCACTAATAGAAACCGTATAATAATTTTTAATGTGATGCTGACTGAAAAAAGATTGCACATCACCCATGATTTTTAATGCAAAATCCAAAGAAAAAATACAGGTGTTTTGTGCTTGATCTTCTTTTAAAATATCAGCTTGAACTGTTCCTCTTACTTTTTGCATAACCTGCAAACGCTTTTCAAAATTATTTTGATCCTCACCTTTAAGTTCTTGATTGATAGCTGTGTTCATAAACATGGCTAAAATAATGGGAGCAGGGCCATTAATAGTCATGGAAACTGAAGTATTGGGATGAGTAAGTTCAAACCCACGGTACAAATCTTCCATGTCTTCTAAGGTACAAATACTCACTCCTGACTCACCGATTTTCCCATAAATATCAGGGCGAATATCTGGATCTTCCCCATAAAGCGTTACTGAATCAAAAGCTGTTGAAAGTCGTTTGAAATCATCATTTTTACAAAGATAGTGAAATCTTTTATTGGTTCTAAGTGGCCCGCCTTCTCCTGCAAATTGTCTTTTAGGCTCTTCATCTTTTTTCTTAAAAGGAAAAATACCTGAAGCAAAAGGGAAAAATCCTGGGAGATTTTGAGAAGCAATAAAAAAATAAGTATCCGCTAATGAGCGGAACTTAGGTGTTCCTACTTTAGAAATAAAATTACGAGATAATGATTCATATTTCGTTTCAACTTCAATATTCTTATCCCTCACTTGATAAGAATAAACTCCTGACTGATATTTTTTACTCATTTCTTCAAAAACTTTTATTTCAGAAAAAATTTCAGGTTTTATTTCTTGTTTTAAATCTAGAGTTAACTTTTCTAAATCTGCATTTTTAAAAAGCTCACCAGTCTTTAACACACATTCAAACTTTTCAAGTTGTACAACTTTCTTTTTTAGTTCTGCATTATATTTGCGACAAATAGTTGCTACCTCTCTTAAATAGTAAGCACGGCTAGCGGGAACAATGCTGGGCTTTTCTTGAGGAGCTTTTTCTTTTTTTAAAGACTTAAGCGATGTCACATCAAAATCTAGGCTCTGTGCCAAATCATAAAATAAAGCATTCACTCCTACATCATTAAAACGAGAAGCCATCGTTCCATAAATAGGAAGCTCGGAATCTTCTTTGTCATGAAAGAGATTATGATTTCTACGATATTGTTTACGTACATCTCGAAGAGCGTCTTCTGAACGAGCCTTTTCAAATTTATTAATAACTATAAAATCTGCCATCTCTAACATTTCAATTTTTTCAAGTTGAGTGCTCGCTCCATATTCTGGTGTCATCACATAGACGGCTTTATTGGCTACAGTTGTAATTTCATCAGAGGCTTGCCCAATTCCTGAAGTCTCTACTAAAACAAGATCAAAATTTTGAGATTTTAAAAATTCCACTACTGGTTTTATATGAGGACTCAGTGCTGTGCCTGAACC
>JAGOVR010000060.1 GCA_018060635.1 Bacteriovoracaceae bacterium | reverse complement strand
CATCAGCACTAACTCTTCCATAGGATAAAGCAATAATATTATCTGTTTTTATAACGCGCTTACTTTGACCTTCTAGCTCAGCATCATCACTATCGTTTTCTATGGAGTACAGGTCATCTTCAGATTCGATGCGATCTTTTGCAGGGGTTCCTTCTTCAGTAGATGACTTGGTGCTATACGAGGTGTCATCTCCTCTCAAAACTTGTACTTCACCGTTTTCATGGAGTTCTTTCCAAGTTGCGAGAGAATGTATTTTTAAAATTTTAATCCCAGCGACACCGTCTTCTATTTTTGCTACAAGGGCACGTGCGGCTTTTTTGGAATTTTTTAAGAGGGTAATAAAATCCCCTTTATAAAACCCACCATTTTGAGCTGTTATAATGAAAATATCTCCATCCTTGGATATTTGCGAAATTGTTTCAGTAGTAATGACAGGGGGTGCTGGGTTGGTGGAGCTTAAAGTTTCTACTAAGGATGGATTTTGAGCATAGAGAGGACTTAGCATAATAGCCAATAAAAATAGTACGATATAAAATAAAAAATTCTTTTTTTCCATGGGTTTATGATAGACTTATTAAAAAGAATTCGTAAACAAAGTTATATAAAAATGGGAGAAGGTATGCTTTTACGTTTTTTAGTTGTTTTTAACCTTATTTTTTTAGGAATATCTTGTTCTTCTAAAAAGATTGAAGAAAAAGAGCCTTCAGTGGAGTTAACAGAAGAGTCTGATATGAGTATGGATGAAGGAGCTTTTGCAGAGTCCTCCGCTGATGAAGAAATAAAAAAATCAGAAGAGGAAGTTCTTCCTTTGGAGTCTACTCAAGAAACAGTAACCACAACAACAGAAACAACAGCTATTGAAGAAGCTAAAACTAATTTAAGCCAAGATGGTGTAGCTTATTATACAGTTCAAAAAAATGAAACGCTCATGATGGTGGCTTTTAAAATATATGGAGATTACACTAAATGGCGTGAGATTTCTGCTCTCAATACTAATCAATTACCGGATGGACATAGTTTAAGAGAAGGAATGCAATTAGCGTATCACACAGCAGGAAGTGGTTTTTCTTGGAGTCCTCAAGGCAATCCTTATTTGATTAAGTGGCATGATACTCTAGGTACGATTTCTCATGATGTTTATCAAACAAAAAAACGTTGGCGTGATTTGTGGAATAATAATCGTCCTCTTATTCGTGATCCTAATAAGATTTACGCAGGCTTCACTCTTTTTTATATCCCAGACAACGTTGCCTCTCATTAATTGATACGTAGTCTATTTTTAACATTTATTTTCTTAACAGGCTGCTCTTTTGCAAGTAGAGACGTAAGTTTTGGAGATAAAGATTTTAACGGTTACAAAAAATATACAGATAAAGATTATATTGCTCACCTAAATTTTATCGGTAGTAGTTATGATCAAAGTATAGCCGCCTTAAAAGTTTTATTAAATTTAGAGAGCTCAGAGTTTCTTAAAAAGATTACTACAAAAATTTTAAGTCATAATGAGTATCTATTTTCAGATAGCTTTAAACCCAAAATTACTATTTTAAAAGATTCTAGGCCTTTTTATTTTTCTCTACCGAATAATAATATCTATCTTTCTACAGAGCTATTTGAATATATTAAAACAGAGCATCTGCTAGCCGCTATATTGTCTTATGAGTTTATTAAAATTGATAAAAATGTTTATGCTAAAAAAATAATAGCTCCTCATGGGTATATTCAAACTTCACAGATGATCGATTTAACGTTAATTCCTTTAGAGGAAAAAATAATGCTAGATAAGTGGGGTTATTATATTTTACGAAGATCAGGATATGATGAAGATGCCTACTTAAGCCTTATTCAAGTGCAAAGTAAAAATAATTTAGATTTTGCCTTTCATTTAGGGAATTCCTCTTCGGTTTTAAAGCAAGAATTTATGTTTAAAAAGTTTTTAGTAGAAAGTTTGAAAAAGAAAAAAGAAAAAACTATTAAAAATTCCTCTCAGAGTTTTTATGCGTTTCTTCAAGACGTAAAAAATAAAAGTAATAAGGAAGTTTTATGAAATTAGAACAAGCAGAATCTTTGCTCATTCAAGAATTAGTTATGCAGTCGTTGTCTAAGTTAAAAGATTTTTCAGGTGAAATTAAAGAGATTGTTCGGTTAGCGGGGGATGCTTCTACTCGAAGATATTATAGAGTGTTAGGTAGTAAGTATTCTTTTGTAGTCTGTTTGGATACTCCTCTTAAAGATGAAAATGAAGAATATTTTTTTTGTACAATTCAAAGTTTTTTAAAAGAATCTGGAATTAGAGTTCCTATTATTTATGATGTTGATTTAAAAAAAGGGTATCTATTAGAGGAAGATTTGAGTGATGAAACTTTACTAAAAAGATTAGCTAGTATTGATTCTTTAGAACAAGAGTTTGTGTTATACAAAGAATCTGTTGATATTTTAGGGAATTTACATAAATTAGATGTTTCCTCTTCTCATAAAAAAGTAAACCTGACTCATAAGCTATTTGATCAAGAAAAGCTAATGGCAGAAGTTGATTTTACCTTAGATTATTTTTCTGAAAAATTTCTTAAGAGTAAGTGGTCTGTAGAAATTAAACAACAAGTGAGGATTGGATTTGTAAAAATAATAGAAGAGTTAGTCTCGTATCCGATGGTTTTTACGCATAGAGATTTTCATTCAAGAAATATAATGATGTTGAAGGATGAAATGGTTTTAATCGACTTTCAAGACGCAAGGCTTGGTATTCCACAGTACGATTTAGTCTCATTATTAGAAGACTGCTATTATTCCATAGATGCTACCAATAAAGAAAAGCTTATAAGTTATTATTGGAATAGTTATGCTAAAAGTTTTTCGGGACAAGGTTCTTATGAAAACTTTTTAAGATTATATGATCTTATGAGTATTCAAAGGGTTTTTAAAGCTTTAGGTAGTTTTGCTTATATTTTTTATCATAGGAAGGATGAGAGGTACTTAAAATATATGGGGTATGGCATGGAAAAAATTAAGCATATTTTAAGTTCTTATTCCGAATTTAATTTTTTAAGAAAAACATTATTAAAATCTTTTTATGAACATTAAAAATGTTTTTATTTTATCTGCAGGTTATGGAACTAGGATGGGAAGTGTTGGGACAATTCTTCCAAAGATATTATGGCCAGTTTTTGAAAAAACACTTTTAGAGTTACAAGTAGATTATGCTAAAGCTTTAGGAGCTGAACGTATTTTTGTTAATACGCATTATCAGGCACAAAAAATACAAGAATATATTACAATTAATAAAATTCCAGTCGAAGTCTCTTATGAAAAAGAAATTTTAGATGTAGGTGGAGGTATTCATCAGGTAGCCCAAAAATTAAATTACAGTGGAGAGCTATTAGTTCTAAATGGAGATCAATTTTTATTTTTAAAAGCAGAAGAATTAGAAGAGGCCCAGAAAAAAATTCAAAATAAGAGAATTTGTCTTTTTTCAATTGAACTTGAAAACTTGGGTTATAATGAAATCTCTATAGATAGTTTTGGAAATCTTTCGCATATTCAAAAAGGACTTGGTGTTAAAGTTAAAACATATGCGGGTGTTTCTTTGATAAATTTACAAGCATTAACTAAAAAAACAGGCGTATCTAATTTTTTTGAATCGGTTGCCAATTATAAAGAGCAAGAAGTTAAAGTTATTTTTACAACTAGTCCTTATTTAGATTTTGGATCAACAAAGCGTTATGTAAAAAGTTTATTTGAAATTTTACAAATGGAGTCTTCCTCTTCTCCTTATTTATTTTTTTTAAATAATAATGCATTAAGAGAAGATAAAATAAACAGAGAGAGTCGGACGTATGGTGCAACTCAAGTCAGTGATGTTATTAATTTGGGATTAGAAATGGTAAAAGAAAAAAAAGCTAAAGAAGTAGTAATTTTAAAGGATACCCATCTCCCTATATTAGATTCAGGTGTTTATTATGAAGGTTTTTTTTCCCCTTTATAAGTTAAAGGCTAAAATATGAGAATTGTTAAAAGAATAACGGCAGACTATATTATGCTTTCTTTTCTCCTGCTCGTTCTTATTTATTCTTATAATACTGCTATTTTTTGCAAAAATTTTTCTTTTTTAAGTAAAGATTCTTTTTATTTTTATATAAAAGCCTATTTTCCTGTTCTGTCCTTTTTTATATTAGCAGTAGGTTCTCTTTATTTTAAAAAAAATAAAAGATGGATATTTTTTTTTCTGATACAAACAAGTATTTACGCCATTATTGCATTACAAGAAAATTTTTCTAAAGTTACTTTTGTTCTTTTTTTAATATTTATTTTAGTTTCATTTTATTTTTTTATATGGTGGGAAGAAGAATTGCATTTAGCTCCTTTCCAAAAAAGACAAAATCCTTATGCTCTTTATACATCTAACAATAAATTTAATATTTTTGTTACAAACATTAAAGGAGATATGCAAGTCGCAACTCTTATAAATTATGATGCTCGGAGCTGTTTAATCTCTATTAAAGAAGGAAATAATTTTTTAAATAACAAGTTGGTTACGCTCAAATTTTCTTTTGAAGGAAATGATTTTTCTCAAATGGCTTATGTTGTTTCTAAAAACACCAAATCTAAAATGCTTGGTCTCTTATTTGATTTAAATAGTCAGGATAATGGATTAGGATGGGCAGATTTTTACCAAATAGCACAGAAGAGATCCTCTTCATAAGTATTTATAGCTATTTCCCGATAGGTTGCATGATTGCAAGCGTATGGTAAGGGGGAGTTATAAAAACAAAAAGTAATCAAGAAGAGCATCTTATCAAAATAATGCTTAATGAAACACTAGGTACAGTATCATCTCAGGCGATAGAAGAAGGTGATTTGCAGCATTATTTTGATGAAAAATCTTCAGAGGTTGCTTTTTCTCAAATTGAAAAAATTTTAGAAAATAATACAGTTTCTTTTTATAGAGGTGATTATAAAAGAGAATCACATTGTTTTCGATTTATTCTTAATCAAGAAGTTTTTGATTTTCCTAGTAACTGGTCTGTCTTTAAAACATTAGGGAAGAATTATAAAAATAACAAAATGTGGGTTACAATTTTAAAAGAAAATGACCATGATTATTTGTTATCTATTTTTTCTTTAAAAGAGCCGTCACTTAAGGCGATATTATTTTTTTTAT
Source organism: Bacteriovoracaceae bacterium (assembly GCA_018060635.1). Lineage (GTDB taxonomy): Bacteria > Bdellovibrionota > Bacteriovoracia > Bacteriovoracales > Bacteriovoracaceae > JAGOVR01. The sequence goes on along the minus strand of JAGOVR010000060.1, from coordinate 3,311 downwards.
CAAAGGGTTTTCTTCATTTAGCTTTTATTAAAGAAGCAAACACGACAGTTTTGAAAGAGATCAATCAAGAGTTAGGGCAACACAAAATGGTATTGCCCTTTCCCAAAGCTAGTTAATTTTATTGTAGAGAGTTATAGTAATCTTTGAGCATAGCCGCATCTACTTCAAGGTTAGGACTGTTACAAATAACATATCCTGTGCAGTTATAATCTTTAAGAGCTTTCATCAAGTCTCTCCAATTAAACTTAGAGCTTTCTAAGTTCATGTGTTTAAGATCACCTTTAGAATTGGCACTAATACCTGAAATATGGATATGCATTTCTTTAAGGCTTTTTTCCCCTAATTCACTTTTTAATCTTTCTAGTATTTCAGTAAACTCTTCATATCGATTGTAATTACCAGTTCTTGCAAAAAGGTGTGAAAAATCTAAACAAGGTTTACAACTTCCCACAGATTTAGTCAGAGAGATTAATTCATCTAAAGAACCAAACTGGCTAGTTTTACCTGTAAGCTCAGGTCTTAATTCAATTTCAATATCCAGCCTTGAAAGTCTTTCTTCAATGACGTTCATACTTTTTTCTACTAAATCGAAGACATCATAAGGAGAGTCTTTCATGTAAAAAGCAGCGTGGAAAGTCATGGACTCTGCTCCACATAAGTCTGAAATCTTAGCTGTTTGGATAATACGCTCAACAGAAGAGTCAATTTTGTCTTGCTCTCTAGCATTAAGATTAATGTAGTAAGGGCCATGCGATGTGAGTGGAATTCCCAACTCATAAGAGGCTCTTCGTAGTCCCGCAGAAACTTCTTCTTTCATGCGAACACCATGAGCAAACTCCAGCTGCATACAATCCAAGCCGAGTGCATGAATTTGTTTCACACCTTCGATGGGGTTGTTTTTTTTAGCTGTGCTATTAGGGACACCTGCTGTACCGAACAAAAGTTTTTCAAATCTCATAAATAAGATGCTCTCCTATCAATGTGAAGGTTTAGGAAACAGTATATCTACTTAAAATCCTTAAAGAATTCGTTATTTAAAGCCTGAATCTTATACCCCAAGTCAAAAAAAAAGTCCATGAATTTCGGCATAAATACTTCGACCGTGTAATAAAGTAATGGTTTGTTTTGTGTGGTATGAATTTTTTTCAGGTAACTTTGAGGGACTCTATTTTTATAAGTGTTTAAAACCTAGTATTCTTTTAAGGAGTTAGCTGAGTTTGGGTCTTTAAGAGGAGATTACTTAAGTGTTATTTGTTTTAAAAAATTTAAACATTTTTTTAATCATTTTTTTAATTTTATTTTTAGTTTATGTGCTGACTTCAGCTTTGATCTTAAATTTGTTACAAGCCGTAACATTTAAGCCGCAAGGTCATTTAACTATCTTAGAGCAAAAATTAAAAATTTTTTGTAGGAAAAATAAATGCAGGAATTGGGAAATCTATACTTATAGAGGGTTAAGAGGAGCGATCTATTCAATAGGGCATAAAATCTTTATTGAAGAAAAATATTTACAGACAAGACCTGCGGAAGATTTATATCAACAAATTATTAAAGCACCAAGAAACTATGCAGTCGGATTTTTTATAGGATGGTTCATTCTGTTTTATATGCTATTTTTAGAGTTTAAAAATAGTGTCCCCTTAAAAATAAATTTCAAGCAAGCAGTAGGGAATCTTTTTTTTACAGTTTTAATCTTTATTCTCTTTATTTTTTTTCCTCGTAAAAAAACATCTTTTCTAAATAAAGCATGGGATGAGCGGGAGATCCTTTTGTCTCCATTAGGATCAATCCCATGCTAAAAAAAAATAAAAAAGATATTAGCTATTATTATCCTCTCTTTTTCACCATTATTTTTGTCTTAGTGATGTTGCAATATTCTTTTTCAGCTTTGGAAGGAATCTTTTATGATTTAGCTATTCAGTATGATGGAGCTAAAAAAGATAATCCAAACATCGTCGTCATTACATTAGATGAAGAAAGTGATGACTTTTTAGGAGATACCTTTCCTTACACTTATGCTACTCATGCAAAATTTTTAAAAAATTTGTTGCAAGGGAATCCATTAGTAGTGGTTTATACCAGTCCTATGAAGCATGGACAAAAAGAAGACTTGGACTATCAGCAAGAGATTGCTCAAATGATTGCAAATTTTAAAAAACTAGGCAGGTCTTTCTATTTTGATAAAGCGGCATGGCAAGGGGAGGCTAGCTCTTTTTTAGAACACACTAGCTATTACGGAAATCTAGTACACGTTCCTTATGGAAACTTACCAGAGGACGGTGTGCTACGAACTGCCATTCTTAACATTAGAGGTGAGGATTCACTTCATCTAAAAGTCGCTAATACCTATCGCTCTTTTTATAATCAAGAACCTATTTTTCCCAAGGATTTTAAAGGAGGAACGTACTTAAGAGAATTGGAAGCTACGGTTATTCCTTTTCGTTTTTATACATCTCCTGCAGATATAAAAACGAGTATTACTTCTATCCCTTTACACAAAGTGGCCAATGGAAATATCCCCAATAGTTTTTTTCAAGATAAAATTGTAGTGATTGGCTCACACTATATTTCTAAAGTGAGTGACTATGTAAAAACTTCTTTTACACAAGACTCTTCTCGTAGTTCTGCTTTGAATGTTCATGCCGCAATTATTAACGCTTTTTTAAATAAGAAAACAGTTTTTAGAACTCCCGACCTAGTGACACAAATCTTATCTGTTCTTATTGCACTTTTTCTTTCTATGGTTGTTTCTAGAATTAAGCCCACCAAAGGTTTGATTCTTATTGCGCTTATGATTATGGCAGTTTTTTTAATAACGTATGTGACATTTTGTCTTTTGGGAATCTGGATTAACATCGCTCATATGTTGCTTACTATTTTTGTGGTTTATTACATATGGGTTCCTTTTAGAGCTATTGGGGAGTATCAACAACGTTATGCTATTCAAGAAGAATCTAAAATTTTAAAAAAAGTAGATAAATTAAAACATAATTTTATTTCACTGATGAGCCATGATTTAAAAACACCTGTAGCAAAAATTGCAGGGATTGCGGATATTTTAGGAGAACAATACGATAATTCCAAAGAACAAGAAAAACATATTGCAGATATCATGGTAGCGACGAGAGATCTCAATAAGTTTATTACTTCTATTTTAGATTTAGCTAAAGTTGAGTCGGATGATTTAAATTTAAGAAAGTCATCCAAGGATTTAAATAAAATTATTGAAGATGTGATTGCGAAGTTACGCTTTGAGGCCAGTAGAAGTGAAATTCAAATGGATGTGAAGCTATCACCTCTGTATCCTATTC
>JAGOVR010000059.1 GCA_018060635.1 Bacteriovoracaceae bacterium | reverse complement strand
ACCCTCTAAAAATGCTATTTGCTTAAACAGTCAATTCAAGGCACCAGAAGTAGACATAGTAGCAGGAACTATTACGGCTTATGATAGTTTTGGGGAAATTTATGCTCGAATTTTTTTTCGAGAACAAGGAGAAGGGCGACCTATTCTTATTTTAGGAGCGCAAGGGGCTTATGAAAAATATCTTTCCTATTTAACTCATTTACCTCAGTCTTCTTATGGATTTGTATGTACTTCAGTAAGTTTTAAGACTTTTGAAATGTTAATTAGTTCCTATTTAAACTCACAAACCTCCTTGACTCATAACAAAAGAGACGTGGGAACGTATGAGTATATTATTACAGATCCTTATCTGTTAAATGCGGTCGTTGCTGTCAATGAACTTCCTCGCCGTCTGACCACTTTATTTCCTATCGAAAAATTAGAAGTTACCTTAAAAGTTTCTCCCCAAAATAAAACTAATCGAAATGTTAAACTGTTCTTTTTACCTATAGGCCCTATTAATGGAAAAGCTATTGAGCCTTATCCTGCGACCACTAATCTTTTTAAAAAAATAAAAGAAAAAAGTGGAGAAAACCAAAATCTGCATTTTATTATTGAAGGGTTTGCTCGTTCTTTAGGTGAGAAAAGTAGGCGACAAAGAGAGCTGTTTGATATTTTCTCACAACTTACGTTAGACAGAGAAAATATTTTCTTGGACTTGTTTTCTACACAAATACAAACAAAAGAAGGTCAAGGTTTTATCTTGAACGCCTTAAGTAATATTGAGTTTATTGAAAAGCTAAAAAAGATAACATTTACAAAAGATAATTTTCATTATTCCAAACCTTATTGGAAATTGAAAAAGCTTCAACAACTAAAAGGATTAATCGGGAGAGAAGAAATTATAAAAAGGCGATCAGATGCTATCCCTAAAAAACAACAAACAGTTTTTATTCCAGATACTAATATTCTTATTTCTAGGAAACTGCCAGAACATTTAGAAATTGATGTTTTAGCTCTACCTATTGATGTTCTCATTGAACTTAATGAACATAGTCAAGTATCAGGAGATGCAAGGCTTACAAAACTATTGCAAGACATACCTCAGATAAAAAATATCACTGTTTTTAACCCAGACATCAGGGATGCTACGTATTGGAAATTTTTTTCAGAATTTAATGTTTTAGGTGTAGGAGGAAAAAAAGATAAGTTTTTTTTAAAAGATTTTTTTGAAGTAGATAGTGAACTTGAAAAAATCCATATGGATCAAATTATTGTCACAGAGGTTTTGTATTTTTCTAAATATTTTAATCCTCAAAATAACATTCTTTTTTTTACAGGAGATAAGGGGATTTTTGAGGCCTTTGTAAAAAATAAAAAAAATCTACAAGGGATTTCAGATAAGGTTGTTGAGGAAGTCGGCTTTACCTTTCAATCTTCCATAATGAGTGATATCTTTTTACATATTCTTCCTTTTCATTATTATAAGCAAGAGGCAGTCTCTTCTTTCAATGAAAAACTTCTTTATCATTTAATTTTATCGATGAATCCTCAAAACGAAGTTATTATTATGAAGCATTTACAAAAGTTTCGAAGGTTATATTTGACTCAACAAATAGCGTTCAATCAATTGGTGGAAAGATTGACATCAGAGGAATTAAAAAAACTGGCGGATGAGATGGCAACTTCATTTTATTTTTTTTCACTTAATGACTAACAAATCTTCAAGGAAAAAAGAGAAAAGTTCTCGTTGAGAACCTAAGTTTGATTTTCTATAAAGAGAGCTGGTTTGTTCTCGCACGGTTTTTTCTTTGGTCTGCCGAAGTTCAGAGATTTCTTTATTGGAAAGACCTTTTAGGAGAAAAAGGGCCACTTCTTTTTCTGCAGAAGTGAGCTTCCATTTACTAAACTGTTCATCTATTTTTTGACTTAAGCCTAAAGTAAAATCCCTCGATGATTCTTTATATTGTTGTAAATCTTGTTGTAACACTTTTAATTCTTGCTGTAAGCGCACGTTTCCTTTTTTATTTATAAGGTACTTTTTCCATAAGAAACCAATTCCTGCTAAAATAAGTAAGGCAATACAACCTTCTTCAATAATATGCCCATAGCTGGCCCCTGATTCTAAATCTTCATACACATCCAACAGAATAAGAAAAAAAGCTAAAAGTAAAAATAAAGTGGAAAGAAATTTTTCATTTTTAAACATGGCAAAAGCCTTTGCATCAATAGGGTAAAAGGGGCATGAAATATTTGTAAGTATACGAAAATACATACTCTTATGTAAAGTAGGACATTTATCCTATATCTTTTTACTGCCTTTTCTATGCAAAATAGAAGAGCGACTTAAGTAGCAATAGAAAAATAAAAACAAAGGGATAAAAATGACTTGCCTTCGACACATCAGCACTCACATTCCAGCACACACATATACTACAGAAGAAATTATAAATCATATTGAAAAATCTTGGCTTCCCATCATGGAGCAAAGTTTACAGCAAAAAGTTTTACGTTTATTTAAGAGTACGGAGATTAAAAGTCGTTCGAGCGTCGTGTCCCTAGATGTTGTTTTTTCCAATTTAAGTTTTGCAGAAAAAAATGATCTTTATATTATTGCCATGAAAGAGATGGGAGAAAAAGTTTTAAAAAAAGCTTTAAACGAGGCAGGTTGGAATCCTTGCGATTTAGATATTCTTATTACTACCAGCTGTACAGGTTTTATGATTCCTTCAGTGGATAGTTATATGGTTGATAATTTGGATCTTAGACATGATATTTTACGTTTACCTGTAACTGAAATGGGATGTGCTGGAGGAACCTCAGGTCTTATGTATGCTCATCATTTTATGAAAAATAATCCAAAACTTAAAGTAGCAGTTGTCTGTCTAGAGGCCCCAAGTTTAACTTTTCAGAAAAAAGATTTTTCAGCTGAAAACTTAGTTAGTACCGCTATCTTTGCTGATGGTGCGGCTTGTGCCTTATTAGATGGTAATGATACTGACGGATTAGTCATTGAGGATTGTGCTTCTTATCATTTTCCTAAGTCTTCGCATTTGATGGGTTATCAGTTGCAAAATAGCGGGTTAAAAATTGTCTTAGATAAAGATGTTCCTACAGAAATCAACAGACATTTTGAAAATATTCTAGCTCCTTTCTTACAAAAGAATGCATTAGACTTTAAATCAATAGATCATTATCTGTTTCATCCAGGAGGGAAGAAGATTCTAGCCGCTGTCGAGAAGTTATTGCATCCAATTGGGAAAAATGTAGATATTTCTAAAAAAATATTAGCAGAACATGGAAATATGTCCTCTGCTACGGTTCTTTACATTGTTAAAGAAGCTATGGATAAAAATTATGCCAAAGGGCAGAGAGGATATGTTTTAGCTTTTGGGCCAGGCTTTTGTGCACAAAGTTTACTTATAAAATGGAGTTAAGTTATGTCATCGCAACAAGAAAAATTTTATGATTTTGCGATCATTGGAGCAGGACCTGCAGGCCTTTTGAGTGCTTATTATTTAAAAAAACAAGGTCATAAAGTGATTATCATAGAGGCAAAAAAAGAAATAAATCGGAAGTCTTGCGGTGAGTATCTTTGCCCTGCAGGTGTTGAGCTTTTAAAAAAACTGGAGTTAGATGAGTTATTGGAAAATTTTTTACCTTTAAAAGGAATGAAGATCGTTTCCCCTGATGGTCAGATTTTAGAAACATCGTTTCCTCATAGTAGTCAAGGTGTTTCGTTAGATCGTAAAATATTTGAAACTCGTCTTTGGCATAAAGTCGTGGCAAGTGGAGTAGATATTTGCTGGAATTATCCTCTTACCAAAATAGAAAGAGATACTCGGGGATTTTGTCTTTCATCTTCACAAGCTTTGGCACAAGAGAAGTATTATAGTCGTTACCTGATTGGGGCCGATGGTCGTCATTCAATAGTAGCCAGATCTTTTAATCTGAGTAAAAAAGTAAAAAAAATAAAGAGGGTTGCCTTACACACTCTTATTCCCATGGAGCAAGAATTAGAACGGTGGGGTGAAATGCATCTCTTTGAAGATGGCAGTTATATAGGTTTAAATCCTACAGGATCTCACGAAATGAATCTCACGTTAGTTTTAGATGCCGTTAAAATAAAAGAGTGTCGAGATTTTCCTGAGCTTATAAAATCTTATTTACAAAAATCAGCTAAGTTGTCTTTTCTCATTCCTTTCTTGACAGCAGACTTGTCGGTGCAGATTGTTTATCCACTTACACATCAAGTGAAAAGCATAGCAGGAAAAGATTATGCTTTGGTTGGAGATGCGGCAGGTTTTGTGGATCCCCTCACAGGGGAAGGAATTTATAACGCTCTTTTGAGCGCAAGTATTTTAAGTACTTCCTTAGAAAAAACAGTAGAAGCTTTTGCTTTTAACAAAGAACAATCTTTTAAAAACTACAGGAAAGAGCAAAATAAAAAATTAAGAGCTAAAAGACGACTTAATCTTTTTTTTGGATGGTTACTTAAAAAACCAAAAGCTATGAATCTTATCGCTTATTTTTTAAATAAGAAGCAATCCAAAAAAGATCTTTTTGTAAGAGTTATTGGGAATATTGAGAGTCCTGTGATGGGTCTTGTGAAACTTTTTTTAATATAGCTAAAGGAGCTTCTATGAAATTAGTAATTACCATTTTTTTATGTTTAATGATGACGAGTTTATGGGCAGAGCAAAATAAAAAATTTGAATTTCAGGATTATAAGCAGGCAAAAGAAGCCACAGATTATATTCGTTTTCAAATGAAAAGTACCAAGATGGGATTAGTAACCAGCCATTTTACAGGCTATGCTAAAAAGTTTGAAATTTCTTATGATCTTTTAAATAGTAATGTTAAAGAAGGAAAAGTGTCATTGCAGATTAAGGATTTAGATACAGATGTAAAAGGACGTAATAAAAAAATGTGGGATTATTGTTTGCAAGAAGGGACCTATAATCAATTACAAGTAAGCTTCTCCGAAATCCTTTTGGGTGAAGAGAAAGAGGTTCCAGCTAAGATAAGTATTCGCGGAAAATCTTATGATATTCTTTTAAAAATAAAAGTGACTCAAGACGAAAAAGGTTTGCACGTTTCAGGAAGCAGTCGCATAGGACTCAAAGAACTTGAAATTCCTGATCCTTCTATTTTAATTGCAAGAGTTAATAACCAAGTCGATATCGAATTCCAAGTTACTCTTTAAGTATTTCTGTTATTACTTTTTTGCGATAGGAAAATATTTTTGTAATATCTTTGCAAATAAAAGGAATGAAAAGAGAGCCTAAGATACCGAAAGGCAGGCGGAAATGCACTTCATCTTGAATGAGTGTTCCTCCTGCGCAAGAGATAAAACGATGGGTATGGTTCCAAATAGAGTAGGGACCCTTTGTTTGAATATCTTTGAAGTGAGAATTTAGTTTAAAATCTTCAATCAGTGTTTGCCACTTAATATTTACTCCATGAATTTTTAGTTGGTATTCAATCAGGCTTCCTGTTTGTAATGAAGAGGGCTCTTTGGTGATATGAAAATTAAGCCAAGGAGGCGTGATCTTTTCTAAATTTTTCGGGTCACTAAAGAAGGTAAAGGTCTGATCTAAAGGAGTGGGAACCCACTGATGACAACGAAAGATGTGGCAAGGCTTCTCCTTACTTACACCTGATGTTTTTTCTAAAGGGCAAATATTGGCAAAAGCATTTTTAATATAAGGATACTCAAATTTAAAGTTTTGTTTTAGTAGATTTTCAGGGACAACTTTTTGACCATCTAAAATAACTGTACTCATCTCTCCAAAAATAAGCTTAAGCATAAAAGGAGGGACAGGAAAAAGAGCAGGGACGTGCAGAGCATCTCCTAAAGTTTTACTCCATTCTTTATTGGTAACAGGATAAGGAGCAACACCATTATAAACACCTTGGTACGTTTTGTTTTCCAGAGCTTCAATATAGATGGAGACTAGATCATCCACATGAATCCAGCTCATATATTGTTTTCCTGCACCAATAGGACCTCCCAATCCTAGACGAAAGAGAGGCAGAAGTTTTGCTAAGGCCCCAGCTTCGTGACCCATGACGACACCTGTACGAATAATGACTTTACGCTGTGTTTGTGTTATTTGCTGTGCGGATTTTTCCCATGCTTTACAAACATCGGCCAAAAAACCTTGAGCAGAAGGAGTTTGTTCTGTGATAGTCAGAGTCTCATTCACAGGATAAATGCCAACCGCAGAAGAAGAGATAAAGACATCGAGAGGATGAGTGAGATTTTTCTCTAAAGCTTGAATTAAATTATGAGTTGCAATTGTTCGCGAGTTTAAAATTTTTTCTTTCTGTTTTGTACTCCAACGTCTTACCGCAATATTTTCACCCATAAGATTAATAACAGCTTGTACGTGAGTTATGGCTTCAGTGGGTGGAAGTTCTGTTTCAGGATTCCACGAGTAAAAATGACAAGGCAATGCCAAAGCTTTTTGCGCTTTAATTTTACAGCGGGAAAGGACCACCACTTCATGATTCCTTTCAATAAGTTTTGCAACTAAGCGTTTCCCTACGAAACCTGTGGCTCCCGTAACTAGTACTTTCATGATATATATCCTCTTAAAATATGACCATTGTCATTAACCTAACACAGAGATCAAAAACTTTCATCTTTCCCTCGTTTTTTCTTTGTAAGGTTATTAGAGACAAGGTAAATTGGGGGCTATGAAAATTATTTTATTTTTTGCTATTCATTGGTACGTTTCCGTTTTCTGTCAAACTTTTTATCTGCATAGATATTGTTCACATAAATTGTTTGATCTGACTCCTTTTTGGCAAAAGTTTTTTCATTTTTTGACATGGATGGCACAAGGAGCATCCTATCTTAATCCTGACGCTTACGCCTATATGCATATGCAACATCATTATCATAGTGATGGGCCACAAGATCCTCATTCACCCATCCAAGCAAAAAATCCTATTAAATTTATGTTAAAAACCTATGCTTATTATAATGAGGTTTGTAAAAGATTAGCCGCAGAAGGGAAAATTTCAAAATTTGATCGTTTCGCTGATTCACGCTACGTGCGAATTGCATGGTTAGCTTTTTATATTTTTATCTATGTGCAATTTGCTCCATCTCCTTATTTTTATTTTTTACTTCCGTTTCATTTTATTATGGGGCCTATTCATGGCTTTATTGTAAATTGGTTTGGGCATAAGCTAGGATATCAAAATTTTGATAATGGCGATTATTCTAGAAATACCCTTTTCTGGGATTTTGTGACAGTCGGAGAACTTTTCCAAAATAATCATCATAAAAATATGCAAAAACCTTGTTTCTCACATCGTTGGTTTGAATTTGATGTGACTTACTACTTTATTGAAATTTTTCATTTCTTGGGTATTGTAAAAAAAATAAATGAAAATAGGACTTGAGGCTAAGAGAGCATTTGTAAATGCCAGTGGTCTTGGGAGCTACGCTCGCAATCTCATCACAGGCTTAGAGCAATATACCACGCATGACCTTTATCTTTTTACGCCTTCTTTTAAAAGATCCCTTTTTTCACCATCAGCAAAAATCATAAAGGGAAAAAGTGGTACCCTTTGGCGTAGTTTTTTTCAAACCCAAGATATTCGTAAAAGTGGTGTGGAAGTCTATCATGGCTTAAGCCATGAACTTCCTTTTGGAATTCATAAGCTGTCTATAAAAAAAATAGTAACCATTCATGATCTTATTTTTATGCGCTATCCACAGCAGTTTAGTTTTATTGATCGCTTCATTTTTAAGCAAAAAATTTTATATGCCTGTAAATATGCAGATAAAATTATTGCTTTATGTGAGCAAACAAAAAATGACCTTATAGATTTTTTGAAAGTTCCTTTAGATAAGATTGTTATTCATCATCAACCGATTGATTCAACTTATTTTATTAAACATTCACAACCAGAGATAACCTCTCTTCTTCTTTCTTACCAGATAAAAAAACCATATTGGTTGTCAGTAGGAACGTTAAATACAAGGAAAAATGCAAAAACGCTTATTGAGGCTTATGCTAAATCGCAATCGATGAGGGATTTAGATCTTGTTTTAATTGGAGCAGGGGGAGCTTACCGCCATGAGTGCATAAAGCTTGCTCAATTACTTAAGATAGAAAAAAAAGTTCATTTTTTAAGTAATGTTACAAATGAAAAGCTTCCCTTTTTTTATCAAGGCTCTTTTGCTTTCGTCCTTCCTTCTTTATTTGAAGGATGGGGGCTTCCTGTGGTGGAAGCGCAAGCTTCAGGTAAGGCCACTATTGTCTCCGACAACTCCAGCTTTCCTGAATCCGCAGGGTCTCACTCTCTTTTTGTAGATCCGATGAATCGTTGGGATTTACAAGAGCGCATGGATGAACTTTATCACAATTCTGCAATTAGAATAAAAATAGAACAAAAATCCTTGGAATATGCAAAAATGTTTCATCTCCAAGTCACGAGCAAAAAGTTAGAAAGCATTTATCAAAAAACTATGCTATAAATTTTGATATGAGTTCATCCGT
>JAGOVR010000058.1 GCA_018060635.1 Bacteriovoracaceae bacterium | reverse complement strand
ACACAATTTCATTTTGCGCTATTAACTCAGACGGAACTTTTTCCTCTTGCGCAGACAGTGGCAATACGGGAGTTTCTTTTAGTTCTCCTGAAATGGTTACCATTAATCCTGAGGGAACATTTGCTTATGTCAGTAATTTTAATAACACAATTTTACTTTGTCCTATAAACACAGATGGTTCTTTTGGTGCTTGTATAAGTGCAGGGGGTAGTTTTTCTGGGCCAAAAGGAATGCGATTTAACCGAGAAGGAAATCGTATCTATATCAGTAATTCAGGAAATAATTCTATTTCTTCTTGTGAATTAAATACCGATAGCACTTTAGCTAATTGCACTAGTTTAACCGACGCAAGTTTTAATGGTCCTTGGGGAATTTTTATTCATTAATAATTGATTTCAGCTTATTAAGTGCACTTGTAGAAAAACCTTCATCATAGAAAAACTGTACAACCCCTTTATTATTTATAACAACAACACGAGCATTGTTAGGATTTTCGTTCCCCGTAAATTTTTGAATATTTTTACCATCTTTATAAATAGTGATGACTCCACCCCACATATCTTTTGGAATTCCTTTTTTCATTCCATTATCTATATAAGGCTTAAACATTCGAGGGAAAAACCCTTTAATAGTTGGAAGTTCATAAACTTTAGTTGTGATTTGAAGTTGATCAATCCCAATAAGCCATCTGTCTATATCAAACTGAGAATTCTGTTTGTAGCCTAGAATAAGAATTGAAGTTTTCTCAGTTAACTCTTCTGGAATTTTCCATTTTTTTCCATCTAAAGAATCTCCTAATACAGAAGGAAAAGTGCTTCCCTTTATTTTTTGATTAGGAAAAGGGGTAGCACATCCCATAAGTGATAAAACTAAAAAAAAGGAAAAATATTTTAAAATATTCAAATGGAACTCCTATATAGTTTTATTAAGCAGATCCGTATGTTATAACTGAACTTCTCTAAATAGAAGTTAATTCATAAAGTTCTTAAAAATGGTTTTAAATATTAAGTTGTTTCTTCTTTTTTTATTACAAATAATATTTTTTAGTAGTGACTGTTGGTCACAAGAGAAAAAAGATCATAAATGGTTCCGTATTGATTTAGCAGGACTTGCTACATCACAAAGAGTTTTTAGAGGTGCCGTTTTCTATCCTTATCCAACTGCCTTTGTTGGCCCATCAATAACCTTATTTGAACATCTATCTATAAGGGGACCCAATATAGCTTGGACTCAAGGAAGTAGATTTGATTCTCACCAATGGGAATTAGGAATTAGATTTATAACAGATGGTGCACCTTTTATTGAATTCTCAAATAAATTTAATGAAGATACAGATTATAGAGCAAGTCGCTCAGATGCATTTGAAGTTTACTCAAGATACAATTATAGATTTGGTTTTAGAAAGTTATTTGAAGTAGGTTTTGAGTTAGCCAAAGAAACTCACCGACATAAAGGTGTTTATATGGATTTAAATTTCAAGGTTCCCGTTTATAAATATTTGTCACTTAACTTTACAACAGGCTTAGGGACTAAAAATCATAATAGATACATATATGGTTTTAATGGTAAATCTGGATTAACACATGAAGAAATCACATTAACATATGCTCTCCCTAAACTTCCGTGGAGTGGTTTAATCATACTTGATGCAAGTCAAAATTGGGTTATTCAAAAAACAAATAGAGAGGCTAATCTGGTGAGAGGTAATGCTGATCAATTTATTGTAGGCTTGAAATTATTTTGGTTTTTATAGATTATTCAAGCTTTCAAATTTTTCTGGTCGTAAGACAGAAATGTCTGAGGCATATGTGATGAGTGAATAATTTTTAAAGTATGCTAGAGCGACAGACTCCATGAAGTTTAATGCAACTTTAGGGTCAACAATGATCTCAATTTTAAGCTTTAAATCAGGGATTTCTCCACTATTTTTTTCCCCATCTCCTTCCCCTTTTACTTCTGTAATAGTGAAGCCTGTGCTCCCAAATTTTTCACTCATTTCTAAAATACTAACACTCAGTACAGGTTCACAAATAATGGTGATAAGTTTAAAATTAACCAGATTCATAATGCTCTCCTTATCCGTGTAACAAAGATGCTATTTTAAAATACAGAGGAATTCCAAAAATAAGATTAAAAGGAAAGGTAATAGCAAGACTAGCTGTTAAATAAAAAGTAGGGTTAGCCTCAGGTAAAGTCATGCGTACAGCAGGAGGAGCGGCAATGTAGGACGCACTAGCGGCCATGGCTCCTAGAACGGTTGCTCCACCAATAGAGAGTCCTGCCCAAGTACCCAACCAAACTCCAATACTTCCATGCAGAATGGGAATTAAAATTCCTAAAGCCATTAAAGTCGCACCAACTTTCTTTAAATCATTAAATCGAGCACCTGCTACAATTCCCATTTCTAGTAAAAATAAAACCAGAGCTCCTTTAAAACCGCTTTCGAAAAAAGGTTTTACAGGTTCATAGTTTTTAGCTCCAGCCAAGAAACCAATGATAAGACCACCCACTAAAAGCATCATAGAGCGAGAGGTAAAAATTTCATGTAATAAGGCAGTTCTTGATTGGGATGCGACTCCTTTTATTTTTTCACGCTTGAGAGCTCCAATGGCTAGAGCTACTAAAATTCCTGGGCTTTCTAATAAGGTCACAAGAGTTGGCATAAATTCTTCAGCAGAGAAGTTCATGCTAGTGGCAAATTGGTTTGCAGCAATAAAAGTTACAGCGGAAACTGAACCGTAATGAGCGGCTAGAGCGGCGGCATCAACGCTACCGAATTTCCCTATCTTTCGCATAATAAAATAAGCAGATACAGGAGTTAAAAATCCTAACAAAATAGTGACACTTGCGGGCCACAAGATAACTTCAAAAGTGCTACGAGAAAGTTCAACTCCACCTTTGAGACCAAGTGCCAATAATAAATAAATAGAAAGAGACGAATATAGATCTTTAGGAAAACTAAATTCACTTTTTACAAGTTTTATAATAATGCCTAGAAAGAAAGCTAGAACAATAGGAGAGAGTAGATTAATTTTTAGTATTTCAATAGTTTCCAAATAAAATCCTCAGTATCAATAATAAATTAGATCCAAGTTATTAGTGCGATTTATGATCAGAAGGTTTGAGCATTAATTTAATATCTGTTTTTTTTAAAACAAGATTAACTTGGTCAGCAGTTACTTCCGCTTTAGAATAAAAATGTAATTTACCTTCTTTATTTATTTCAAATTCAGAATTAATATTTTTTAGATTGTTTTTCAAAAGAGTAAAGTTTTTGTCATTAACTCCCTCAATTTGAAAGCTACAGCAAAAAGCAGGAATGGTTATTAAACTAAGTAATAAAAAGAGAGATTTCACAAGTATGTAGATAAGCTAAGATGCTTAAAAATTCAATACTTTTCTAAAAAACTATGCTTTAAACTAAGGATTAAAGTTTTTAGGAAATATTTATGCATGATCAGTCCATATTAAAAATATTAGAAGGATTTAAAAATTTTCGTAAAAAATATTTTAGACAACAAAATCTTTTCCAAGATCTTAAAACGGGTCAAAGCCCTCAAAATTTGGTGATTACTTGTAGCGATTCTAGAGTAGATCCAAGTATTTTATTTGAGTCCAATCCTGGGGATATCTTTGTTGTTCGTAATGTTGCTAATTTGGTTCCTCCCTATGAGACAGGAGGTGGTTTTCATGGGGTAAGTGCCGCTATTGAATTTGCTGTGCAAAATATTGAAGTAAAAAATATTATTATCCTAGGACATCGGCAATGTGGAGGGATTCGTAACTTAATGGATTCTCATAACACATTAGAAAATAGTTTTGTGACACAATGGATGAAGGTAGCTCAAAAAGCTAAAGCCAATGTTTTAAAAAAATATCCCCATGAAGATTTTGAGAATCAGTGTCGCCACTGCGAATTAGAGGCCATAAAAAATTCTATCGAGAATTTACGTAGCTTTCCTTTTATTCAGCAAAAAGAAGCGCAGAAAAAAATTACCATAGTGGGTCTTTATTTTGATTTAGAAATAGGTTATCTATATCTACTTTCTCCAGAATCAGCAGATTTTGAGCGAATTGTTTAAATAACTTTTTAAAAAAAGGGGTTTTTATGACATTAAAAAAAGCATTAACAACTATTATGTTGTTAACTTTTGTAAGTGGTTTTTCTTTTGCAGATCATCACGAAAAGAAAGGCAAACGACATGAGAAAGCTTCTCATCATAAAGGGCACAAGCATGGAGAAAATTGTGGCCATAAAGCAGTGGTACACGGTGACCATACTGATTATGAACATGAAGTAGAAGGCAAAACTCATTATCATAAAAAGCATAAAGGTCACTGGGATGAGTGTAAAAAAGAAGAGACAGTTGCTCCTGTGACAGAAACACCTAAAGCATAAATTCTTGCATTATTTTGAGGCTTTCTCACTAGTTAGAAATCCTTCTAACTAGTGAGAGCTTTTTAAGCTAACCCCTTAATTTTTTTATCTTTTGTTTCTCTGTAAAGATCCGATAAGTCTTTAGGAGGATAATACAAAAGAAATGAAAAATATTTTTTTTATTTTATCTATTTTAAGTTTTAAATTATTTTCAGCAGAAGTTGATTATAGCTACTGCCAAAATATGCTCACCATGATGGCTATTCCTGCCAGCTACTATAAACATGATTTTAATTCTTCAAAAAAGATATATAGAGAGATGCAACCAGAAGGATATCATTTATCTATAGATCCTCTTTTTAGAATGACAACAGAAGATTCAAAAATTAAATATGAATTTTCAAAAGTTCCAGATCATTATCAAATAAAATTAAATAGTGAAAAAATAGCAGATGAAACACAAGAAACTATTACTTTTAGACCTATTGGTGAAGGGTTTCCTGCTCCTAATAACGATATCTTAAAGATAAAATGGGTTATTAGGAGAGATTTAAAAGGTAGATTAACAGAAATGACAAAAGAAGTTTGTCCCAGAGGGCAAGGTGCTTGTGAAAAATTTAAAACACATTTTAATTATAAAATACAAAAAGATAAAAACATTGTTAGTTGTGTTCCTAGTCAGTTAGAAACAAGAAATAAAGTTATTTCTGACCCTGATTTTTGTATTAAATTTTATGTAGTAGTACAAAAAATAGAAAAAAATATGTCAGAACTTAAGATGTGTCACAATATATATAAAGAGTTGGTAAATGATTACGCAAATTTAAAAGGGTCTTGGGAAGATGTCATTGGGGTGGAGGATAGAAAAATAGGGAGTAATATAAGGCAAGATAATTTGAACGCTTTAATAGCAGGGACACAAAAGACAGCTAATCTAACATCGATAGAGGGAGATGGTAATACGCTTATGCCTATTTTTGGTGGACTAGCTAATTTTGAAAGTAATTGTAAAACATACTACCCAGAAAGTTTTTTAAAAGATAAACCAACAGTTTCTCCAGCAATAAGTGATATGGAAGATCCTCCTTTTGCTTTAGATCACATTAAATCTGAAACAAATAATCAATAAAAATTGATATAGAGTTCTAAAACAGGCATTCTATTTATTATGCAAAATCAATTTTTATTTTTTACAACTCTTATTGGGAATGAAGATCTTTTAAAGAAAGAGGTAGAGTTACATTATCCATCTCTTCACTTAAGCTACTCTCGCAAAGGTTTTCTTACTTTTAAAAATACAGGGGATTTTTTAAGCCTAGAAAAAATTTCTAAAATGGAAATTTGTTTTTCTCTGAGATGGGGAAACTCTCTTTCTATGAGTAAAAGAGAAGATCTAGAGCAGAAATTAAGTGAGCTTAAATATAAAAAGATTCATTTTTATTCTCCCACGGCTCTTTCTGCTCCATTAAAAGATTTTAATGAAGATGCTAATTTAGGAGAAAAAGTTTTAACTATTGTGATGCTCTCAGAGAAGGAGTTTTGGCTAGGCGAATTTTTATGTATTAAAGCTTTTCAAAAATTTCCTTTTAATGATCCTCAAAATGAATTACCCAAAATTGCTCCTTCCAGAGCTTATCTTAAGATAGCACAAGCCTTTTCTCTTTTTACGTTAAAAGTAAATTCAGGTGATATTTTTTTAGAACTGGGTAGTGCTCCAGGAGGAGCAAGTTTTTTTCTTCTACAAAAAGGCTGTATAGTTTATGGAAATGATCCAGCAGAGATGAGTGAAATCTGTTTGAAAGATAAAAATTTTTTTCATTTAAAAAAACCAGTACAAAATCTTAAAGAAAATGATTTACCGCTAAAAGATATTAAATGGATTGCTGTTGATCTCAACTTAAATCCAAGCCAAGTGGTGACAGAAACTATAAGAATTGCTTCTTTTTATAAAAATTCCATTGAAGGTATCTTATTAACTTTAAAAATGATCAATTTAGATCAGGTAAGACGTCTAAATTTTTTTAAAAGAGAATTTGAGAAGAAAGGTTTTGAAAAGATAGAAGTCTTACAGCTTCCTTCTCACAAAAAAGAATTTCTCATGCTTCTTCAAAAATAAATATCTTGTAACGCAAACGAAACTCTTCTATCGTATAAGTATTATTTTTTAAAAAGGACTTTATATGTTTAAAAAACTATGTGCAGAGTTTATGGGAACATTTTGGTTAGTATTAGGTGGTTGTGGAAGTGCTGTTTTAGCGGCATCTTTTCCTGAACTTGGAATTGGCTTTGTAGGAGTTTCTTTGGCTTTTGGATTAACAGTTCTTACCATGGCCTATGCCATCGGGCACGTTTCTGGTTGTCACTTAAACCCTGCCGTTTCCTTTGGTTTGGCTGTAGCAGGAAGATTTCCTTTTAAGCATTTATGGAGTTATATCAGTGCTCAAGTGTTAGGCGCAGGAGCAGGGGCAGGAATTCTTTACTTAATAGCTTCAGGTAGTGATAGTTTTTTTCTTACCAATGGATTTGCCGCTAATGGTTTTGGAGAGCATTCGCCAGCAGGCTATTCTTTGCTGGCTTGTTTTATTTGTGAAGTTGTAATGACATTTATGTTTCTCATGATTATTTTAGGAGCAACTTCTAAAAAGGCTTCAGCAGGTTTTGCTCCTATCGCCATAGGATTAGGTTTAACCTTAATTCATCTTATTAGTATTCCTGTAACCAATACATCGGTAAATCCTGCTCGTAGTTTGGCCCCTGCTTTATTTGTAGGAGATTGGGCTTTATCGCAAGTTTGGCTTTTCTGGTTGGCCCCGTTACTAGGTGCAGGTCTAGCAGGTTTCTTTTTTAAATATGTAAGTGAAGAGTAAGAAATATGGAATCATTATTTACCTTTCAAGCACTTGTTTCATTTTTAACTTTGTGTGCACTAGAGATTGTTTTAGGTATTGATAATATTATTTTTATTTCAATTGTTTCCAGTAAACTAGATGCTCATGAGCAAGCAAAAGCTCGTACGGTAGGATTAAGTTTAGCTGTTGTAACAAGAGTTATTCTTCTTCTTTCTATTTCGTGGGTCATTAGTCTTACAGCTCCGTTATTTACTATCTTTTCACAAGAGATATCGGGGAGAGATCTTATTCTCCTGTTAGGTGGTCTTTTTCTTATTGCTAAAAGCACTCATGAAATTCATTCAAAATTAGAGTCAGCAGAAGAAGTGAATAGTGCTAAAGCATCTAAAAAGTTTTCGGGAGTTATTTTGCAGATTTTATTATTAGATGCTGTTTTTTCACTAGATTCAGTTATTACAGCTGTTGGAATGACTAATCAAATTGTGATTATGATTTCAGCTGTCGTTGTTTCAACTTTAGTTATGATTTTTACTTCTAGTTCTATTTCACGTTTTGTAGATCGGCATCCAACGGTTAAAATTTTAGCATTAAGCTTTTTGCTTCTTATTGGAGTTACTTTAGTGGCAGAAGGCTCTGGCCAGCATTTCCCTAAAGGATATATTTATTTCTCTATGGCTTTTTCTCTTTTTGTAGAAAGTTTAAATATTCGTCTGCGTAAAAAAGTAAATCCAGTCCATTTGAAAAAAACCATCTAGGCGGTAGTGAGTGAAAGAAGATCTTATTATAAAAAATGATCAAATGCAGTGGATTGATATATTAAATCCTACTGCAGATGAAATGAAAGAAATAGGATTAAAACATAATATTCCTCATCATATTATTGAAGATTCATTAGACTCAAAACATTTGCCTAAGTATGAAAAAAGAGATGAGTACCATTTTGTTATTTTACGTGCGTACGATGAAAAAGCTTTGCATGAAGCAGATACTGTTCAAGAGCTTACTCGAAAACTAGTTATTTTATACAATGATAACTTCCTGTTTACGATTCATAGAGTAGAACAATCTTTTTTACAAGGAATTAAAAAAAATTTTCAAAATAAAAAAAGTGATAAAAACGAAATATCTAATATCCTTTTCGATCTTTTGTATAGTATTTCGTTTTCCTACAAAATCCCCATTGAAAAATCTTTAGATCAACTAGAGGATTTAGAAATGGGAGTTTTTGGATTACAAGGCTCTCATAAATTTAAAATAAAAGAGGGATATTATTTAAAAAGAAAGGCTTTTGTTTTTAAAAGAATTTTAAGATTAACCTCGGATATTCTTTCTTTAATTCCTCATCAAAATCGTTTGAAGTTACAACCATTAAAAGAATTATTAGAGAGTTGTTATTTTTATGCTGATACACTTACAGAAAGTGTTAATAGTTTACTTCATCTGCATATTTCTTTATCTACTCAAAAAACAGGGGAGGCATCTCATCGGACAAATGAAGTTATGCGAGTTTTGACTATTTTTTCTGTTTTTCTTTTACCTCTTAATTTAGTGACGGGTATTTATGGTATGAACTTTAAGTATATGCCAGAGCTAAATATGTCCTTGGGTTATCCCATGGCACTCATGATTATGTTTTGTATAAGTTTGGTGACTTACTTATGGTTTAGAAAGAAAGGATGGCTTAAATAGAGCAAAATTTGGACTAAATTTTGTTTAAAAGCTTGAATTTGTGGGTAATTTCACCTATTTTTGGCCACAGTATTCTTTTTTACGCAGCCGTAGCTCAGCTGGATAGAGCATTTGACTACGAATCAAAAGGTCGCAGGTTC
>JAGOVR010000188.1 GCA_018060635.1 Bacteriovoracaceae bacterium | reverse complement strand
TTATATGCAAGATGGCATTGTCTTGATGAAGCTGGATGATTTTTTTAACTGGGGACGCAAAAATTCTTTGTGGCCTATGACATTTGGTCTGGCTTGTTGTGCTATTGAAATGATGGCCACTGGTGCGGCTAAATATGATCTGGAACGTTTTGGTTGTGGAGCTTTTATGGCCACTCCTCGTCGTGCTGATCTTATGATCGTGGCAGGAACAGTGACTATCAAAATGGCAACTCGTGTGGAAACACTTTATGCTCAAATGGCTGAACCTAAATATGTTATTTCCATGGGCTCTTGTGCGAACAAAGGTGGCCCTTACTGGCAACATGGTTATCATGTTTTGAAAGGTGTGGATGAAGTAATTCCTGTGGATGTGTATGTTCCTGGGTGTCCTCCAAGGCCAGAAGCGTTGATTGAAGGGCTTATGACCTTACAGAAAAAAGTAGCAAGTGAAAGACTCTTGCGTGACAAGTGGGTGAAAAATGCATAACGAATTAACTAGTTTTTTACAAAATAAATTTCCTAACGCAAAGATAGAGTTGCAAAAAAAAGAAGTAGGGGATGAATTTATTATTTTGGGAGAATCTAAAAATATTGTAGAAGTTTGTGAGACGTTAAAAAATTCTCCTGATTATCTCTTTAATGTTTTACAAGTCATTTCTGGAGTGGATTACCCTACGGAAAATATGATTGAAGTGAATTATATTTTAGCTAGTTTTTCAAAAAATTTAGAACTCATTTTAAAAGTGCGCCTCCCGCGAGAAAATCCTACTATTCAAACAGTATCTTCTGTTTGGAAAAGTGCCGATTTTCAAGAACGCGAATGTTACGATATGTTGGGGGTGATTTTTGAAGGACATCCTGATTTTCGTCGTATTTTGTGCCCTGATGATTGGGAAGGATATCCTCTGAGAAAAGATTATGTGCCTGCCAAAATGTATAAACACATGGAAATTTATCCTGAAGATAAAATGAATTTAGCAGATCAAGAGTTTGTGAAAAAACAAAAAGCAGAAAATGCTGTAAATGCCGCGGCTAATAGAACTCCAGGGGAGGGGGCTTAATTTATGACAACCTCTTTTAATGAAGAAAAACTAAAAACAGAAATGCTTACAGTGAATATGGGTCCACAGCATCCAGCTACTCACGGCGTTTTACGGATTGAAATAAAAACGGATTCTGAAATTGTGGCCAAAGCCATTCCTCATATTGGTTATCTGCATCGCTGTTTTGAAAAGCACACGGAACATATTGATTACCGTGGCATCATTCCTTTTGTGGATCGTATGGATTATTTAGCCGCTATGAATATGGAGTGGGGATACTCCATGGCAGTAGAGAAGATGCTGAATATTGAAGTTCCAAAACGAGCTGAATATATTCGAGTGATGGTTGGTGAGCTTAATCGTATAGCATCACATCTCATGGCCTTTGGAACTTACGCTATTGATTTAGGAGCGTTCTCGCCATTTCTTTATGCTTTTCAAGAAAGAGAATGGATTCTTAAATTCTTTGAAGAAGTTTCGGGTGCTAGACTTCTCTATAATTATATTTGGATTGGTGGCGTGTGGAATGATGTGAAGGATTCTCAGCTTAAAGGTATCCGAGAATTTATTATCCGCATGGGAGATGAACTTAAGAAATATGATTCACTGGTGACACAAAATAAAATTTTCAGAAGCCGCACCATCGGTGTGGGTGTGATGGATGAAAAAATGTGTTATGAATACGGGGCCACAGGTCCTGTCCTGCGTGCTACAGGTGTTAAGTGGGATCTTAGAAAAAATCGCCCTTATAGTTTGTATAAAGATTTAAATTTTGACATCCCTGTAGGGGGAGAATTTGGTGTTTTAGGTGACTGCTTTAATCGTTACTATGTGCGAATGCTGGAAATGGAAGAATCTATTAAGATTATTCATCAGTGTTTAGATGGCATTGAAGCAGGGGATATCATGGGCAAAGTACCTAAAGTGATAAAAATTCCTAAGGGTGAAATTTATTTGCGTACTGAGTGCCCTCGTGGAGAATTAGGCTATCATTTAGTTTCTGATGGAGGAAAAACTCCTTATCGTTTAAAAATTAAATCACCATGTTTTACCCATGTCTCTATGTTAGGAGAAGTGGGTGAAGGGCAGATGATTGCGGATTTTGTAGCAACAGTGGGAAGTATCGACATTGTTTTAGGAGAGGTAGACCGATGAACACATTATCATTTAAAGATTATTTTTTAAGTATTTATGATGCCGTGACATCTACAGTTAAAGGAATGCTTATTACCTTTAAATATGTTTGGGGTCACAAACCCGTGACGCTAGAATATCCCGAAGTAAAAGAAAAACTTCCAGAGAACACAAGATCTCGCCTTTTTAATGATGTGGAAAATTGTATTTCTTGCACTCAATGTGCCATGGCCTGTCCTGTAGATTGTATCTACATTGCCTCTAAACCTCGCGCTAAAGATGCGCCAGCGATTAAAACATCTAACGGAACAGCTATTCGTTTAGAGCTTACC
>JAGOVR010000187.1 GCA_018060635.1 Bacteriovoracaceae bacterium | reverse complement strand
TAAATCATTTGAAAACAAATCTAGAAAAAACTTAAACATAAATATTCCTTTCCTTTATTTTTACCAACGGTAGTGTCTTATCACTTCCCCTCTTTCTGCAATATTACTCATAATCTCAATACCTAACTCTATATGAACATCTGTATACTTTTTAAAAACACTATTGGCAGATTTTTTAGTTTTAATGCCTCCTCGTTTCAGAGGACAATCTGAAACAAGTAAAAGAGCTCCAATACTCACTTTACTGGCAAAGCCTGTAATAAATAAAGGTGCGCATTCCATCTCTACAGCTAAGACTCTTTCTTTGAACAAAACTTCTTTAAAGGCATCGTCAAATTCCCAAAACCTAAAGTCGGTAGAATGAACTGTTCCCGTTCTATAGTCATGTCCATGCTCTACTAAAACTTGGCTTACAAATTTTTGAATTTTAAATGTAGGAAGTGCGGGAACTTGTGAAGGCATAAAATGAGTGGAAACTCCCTCTGCACGAATAGCGGCAATGGGCAGAATAAAATCACCCACATTCAAAGAACTATGAATCGCACCACACATTCCCAAAAATAGAACTGCCTTAGGCTGGATAACTCCTAGAAGTTCAATAATAAGAGCGGCCATAGCAGAGCCAATACCAAATTCAATAATGGTCACTTTAGATTTTTTACTACTAGAGGCTTTAAAGGCTGATCCTGTTGTATAAATATGATCATCTAAAAGAGCGTTAAATCTCTCTGTGTAATAATGAAAGTTAGTTAAGATAATCTGTTGTTGAAAAAGATCCAGTGAATGACCTGTATATCTTTCCAACATATCAGCGGCAATTTTTTGCTTATTTTTATTAGCATAAACACGATTAAGAGTTAATGCACCTTGCTTAAAATTTAAATTAGATTCCAACAAAGATTGGATAATTTTTTGCTCATTAATAGTAAGAGCTGGTTTTTTTTTGGTTTTCTTTTGCATTTTCTATGTTCCTAATTGCTAAAGTAAATATGGCATAAAAATAACAAAATAGGTTGAATTTTTAGCAAAACTTCAGAGAACATATAATGCTTAGCGATAAAGGCTTTACGCTTCTCATTAACATAGGCTACATTCTTAGCATTATTAAAATATTGTTTTTAAGGAGAACTTATCATGGGTGCTGGAAGAAAAAGTCAAGCTGGGAAAATGAGTCGTCGTAAAGGACAAGCTAAAAAGAAAGCTCGTATCAAAAAGAAAATTGAAACTGCAAAAAAAGCTAAAAAAAAGTAATCTAGTAGATTAGTTCTCCCTCTTTTAGAACTATCTTGCTCTAAAAAGAGGGAGTGCTTTTCCTGCGCTAAACTTTAAAATCTCCATTTCTTTAAGCCATAGGCCCTCTACCAAACGCCAAGTGGACGTTAAACCTGTTAGTGTAGGTACTTGCAATAATGTCTGGCTTAATACATCCCTATTTTGAATATTGGTCTTAGAAAAAATATCATAGACCATGGAAAAGCTTTCAAAGGAAAGTGATTCTATAATTTTTGCCGTACTTTTAAATTCTGCAATAAAATCTTGTTGAAATTTTAACTCTTCAGCATTGGAATCATTACCTACTAAAAAAACTTGCCCCATTTTATGATTTTTAATTTCCATGTCTCGTCCACGCCAACTAGGAATTCCTACAAACTTAATTCCTGTTGCGTCTAAAAATCCAAAAGTGGGGATAATTTGCAATGCCTCATTAGGTAAAGCTGGAATAAAAACCCAATCGAAATCTAAAACGGGAGGTAGAATATTTGTGCGATTCACTTTCTTTTGTGAATCTAAACTATAAATTTCTTGTAAAATTTTATATTCATCTTCTCGCTCCCTAGGAAGAGTTAATCCCAACATTTTTTCAATAGAAGGACGATAGTCTGTAGTTGCTTTAGCAAATGAGCCAATAGCTGTTAATTTTACATTTTTTTCTTGAGCATAATGCCAGAAAGTTTCTGCGAAAGCCTCCCCCATTATATCTTTAGGATAAAAGATAGCTCCTTTTTTTCCAAAATAAGCCAAAGATTTTTCTGAAAAAAAAGCACGCATTTGTGATTCAACAGATCCTGGAATCTCAATTAATAAATGATCTTTTTCTCTAAATGGCAGATAAATAGGTGCTAGAGAAATAAAAAGAGTCCCATATTTTTTAGCCTCTAAATATTCTTCTTTAGCTTCTTCAGGAAAAAGTCCACCAATGACAACAGACACCTTATCCTTGAAAATAAGTTCCTTAACGGCTTGCACTCCCAAACCAGCTGTCGCTTGGCTATCTTTAAAAAAAATCTCAGGAGTATTTTCTCCCCAATACTTTTTAAGGGCCAACTGTATACCTTGCATAGCTCTGGTAGAAAAAGAGGCTTTGTCTCCTGTTAAAGGAAGTATGACTCCGATAGCCTTGGCATTCATCTCTAATGACTTACTTAACATATGAGAAAGCTCTACCACCGCTGGCTCTAAATCCTGTGATAAATTAGAATCTTCTTTCAATTTTTCTAATAATGCTAAGGCT
>JAGOVR010000186.1 GCA_018060635.1 Bacteriovoracaceae bacterium | reverse complement strand
CATCATAACAAGAACGAGGACCAATAGGATTTACATTACCAAAATAACTCTCTACTTGCGGATGAATTTCAGGATCGCCGTAAACTTCTGAAGTAGAGGCCTCTAAAAAACGTGCTTTATGTGTGTGAGCGATTTGCAAAAGTTTAAGTGTTCCTTCGCTATTGACTCGCATGATCTCCAAAGGAATTTTAGAAAAATCAATGGGTGACGCAGGCGAAGCTAGACTTAAAATATAATCAATTTTAGTTTGAGAAAAGTCAGGCATTTTTTCATAAATATTACATTCATGAAATTCAAAGTTTTTATACTTTGAGAGAAGTTCAATATTTTCATGGCTACCGGTAATAAAATTATCTAAGCCAATAACACGTGCCCCTTTTTTAAGATAAAATTCTGCTACGTAACTAGGCACAAAACCCGCTGAACCTGCTAACAAAATAGTGGAACCCGTCATATCAGAAGGAGTTATAATTTTTTTCATAAAGCCTCACCTAAAAAATAATTTTTATTCTGCTCTATCAATCCATTTAAAGCAAGCTTGGCCCGCTCAGCAATAAGTTGCCCTTTTATTTTTTTGCGCTTAGGATTTTTTCTCTGTTCCCTATTCAAAGTAATATCAGGAAAAAGGCCAAAATTTATACTAGAAGGACTGGCCCGCTCCATTGTCATAAGATAATGCACGAGAGCCCCAACACCTGTTTCTTTAGGCCACAATATAAAATTTTCTTTTTGAATTCTTTTTAAAATTTGGAAGGCCACATAAAGCCCTATGCTGGCACTTTCGGTATACCCTTCTACTCCTGTGATTTGACCTGCAAAAAACAAATGCGGATATTTTTTAACGGATAAATCAGGAGACAAAAGCTCACGACTATTAAGAAATGAATTGCGATGCACAGAACCCCACTTAAAAAATTCAGCATTTTCAAAACCTGGGATAAGTTTAAAAACCTCTTTCTGCGCTCCGTAAGTCAAGCGCGTTTGAAAACCTACCAAGTTATAAGCGTTGCCTAATAAATTTTCTTTGCGTAGTTGTACCACTGCATAAGGTTCTGTTCCATCAGGAAGCTCTAACCCCACAGGCTTCATACAAGAAAAACGTGCCGTCTCCATTCCACGTTCTGCCATAGTATCAATAGGCAAACATCCTTCAAAAAATTTATACTCTTCAAAGTTTTTAGGTGGTACTTTCTCTGCTATTTTTAACGCTTCAATAAAATTCTCGTACTGCTCTTTATTCATAGGAGCATTGAGATAGTGTCCCTCGCCTTCTGTGGCATAACGATCTTTAAAATAAAGTTTGTCATAACCTAGAGTATCCGCATCCACCACAGGAGCGATGGCATCATAAAAATAAAGATCCGCGGCACTTACGTTTTGTTTAATCCAATTTTCTAAAGGCAGAAGTGTGAGTGGCCCCGAAGCCACTACTCCATAAGTGCAATTATTTTTTTGCATAAAATCTATGGGATTTTCCACAATAGCGTCTTGCCATTCAATTAAAGGATGACTTTTAAGTTTTGCGCTAATTTCTGCTGAAAATTTTTCTCTATCAACAGCTAAAGCTCCCCCTGCTGGCACTTGATGTTGCATGGCCACTTCTAAAACTACAGATCCTAGTGCTTTCATTTCTGTTTTTAAAATACCATGGGAGCTATGAGGATCTAAAGATTTTAAAGAATTTGTACAGACTAATTCTGCCGCCGTAGTTTCTTTTTGAGCAGGAGTTTTTTGAATAACCTTAGATTCCACTAAAAGCACAGAAATGCCCTGCCTAGCTAAGAAATAAGCGGCTTCTGCGCCTGCTAAACCCGCACCAATAACTAAAACACGTGTTGGCATTTCTTTCTCTTTAAAATAGTGATAAAAAGGATGTTGATTGGATAACTCTCCTATTAAAGAGTGTCAAGGAACACCTATGCAAATTCATATTCATCAAACTCACCTTCAAATTGCAGATTTTGATAGTATTTTTAATAAGCTTAAAATGACTTTTGAAACCGAAGGATTGCATCTTTATCCTGAACTTTTTTTGTGTGGTTATCCGCTAAAAGATTTATGCTTAAATCCTCATTTCATAAATCAATATAATGCATTTTTAGAGCAATTAAATAAATGGTCTCTCTCGCAACCTGCCAGTAATCAAAAATGTGCCTTGATGGGAGGCCTCTCATACGAATTTAATTCCCATGGGCTCCCCCAAAAAATTTATAATGTTATTTTTGAACTAAAACCTCAGCAAAAGCTAACAGTGGTTTATGAAAAAAAACTACTTCCTAATTATGATATCTTTGATGAAGGAAAATATTTTACAGCTGGAAAAAAAGATGGTCTGTGGTCTTGGAATAACCACAACTTTGCGCTGATGATCTGTGAAGATATGTGGCCTTCCAATGTTCATGCAGAAGATCCTTGTCAAAGCCTTTCTCTGTTACAAAAAGAATCTCCTTTCCATGCCGTTATAAATCTCAGTGCCAGTCCTTTCCACCTAGGGAAAATGCATAAGCGCTTAGAG
>JAGOVR010000057.1 GCA_018060635.1 Bacteriovoracaceae bacterium | reverse complement strand
GAGTAAAGATAAAGTCTCTACTTTATTAGGGAAAAAATACTGTCAAGGAGAAGAAAGTCGACTAGATATTATAGCATTTGAAGAAATCTCCGTTGCTCATACAAAAGAAAGTAAAAAAGAAGCTAAGTGTATAGCTTGGAAAAAAGCTGTATTTGAAAGATATAGAAATCTTTCTTTAGGTCGTGTCCTTGGACTATGGGAAAATGAAAAAGAAAATTTTTTAAGTACTTTAAAAAACTTACAAGTCATTCCTTTTAGTATCTCTTCTTTATTTTCTGAGAATAACCAATTTAAGTTAAAAATTGATGATATCGTTACAGAACTATACGATCTGGAAGAGCAGAAAATTCAGTGGGAGCAAGAGCAGGATCAAAGCAAAAGTTTCGAAGAGTTTATTGAAAAAAAAGCTCGAAGTTTTTTAGCTTCTTATGAAGTTCATCCTTCTGACTCTCAACACTTCTCCTGCTTGGGAGAAAAAACCACCTCTTCATTAGAACTGTTTAGACAAATGTGGAAAATACAAGAAAACCTTTACAGAAAAACAGGAGATAAATTAATAATTAATCCTGAATCTACTCCCCAAATTGAAATCTCTAATTCTGCCTACATTTTAAAGATTGAAGTTGGGAATTGCCAATACTCTGGAAGTGAACCAGCTTCCCATTAAAACTTTTATTTTATAAAGACGCTGTCATTTTATGATTTTGTTGAAAACATGAATTGATAGCTCTCTTAAAAAAGAAGTTTTTTCTGAGACTATCTATAAAAAAATTGTACGAAAATTTATTGTCCTTAATGTCTAAGCTGTAATTGACACCTGCATAATAAAGAGGGCCTCTTAATTCCATTTTTGTCCCTGTGATCTGCTGGCTATAATGAAAGAAAAAGTCACTCTCTACAGGTAAGGATAAATGAGCTCCCCATCCTGGCGATAATTCTTCTGTAAATGACATGGTTTCTACACAGCTACGAAACTGGGCTTGAGACCAGCAACTTTCTTGAATATGCCTATTAACCTTAATGAGTCCATTAAAAACTAATTGAGCTTGCTGTAAAGAAAAATTTAATTTTACTGCTTGAGCTTTTTGAACTTCTTCCATGAGATTTTCTAAATACTTAAAACTTGAAGAGCTACAATCAAAGTTCTCCTGAAACTCTATCCCCATCTTTTTGAGAGAATTTAAATCTTTTTCTTCAAAATAATTTTTACAAGAAGCTAAGGAAAAAACGAAGAGTAAGAACAATATCTTCATTCCTACACAGTGGCTTATCACAAGAAAGATGGTCAACTGTCAAAATATGTCATGTGGATTACTGAAAGAGATCTTTAACCTTTTCAAAAAATCCTTTAGTCATGGGATTTGTCTTTTTTTGCTCTAATCCCGATAACTTATGAAATATTTCTTTTTGTTCAGCTGTGAGATGAGTCGGCGTTTCAATTTGCAGATTAAGCATTTGATCTCCAAAACCTCGGCCATCGACATAAGGAAGTCCCTTATGCTTAAGACGCATTTTCTTACCAGACTGAGTTCCTTCAGGAACCTTAACTGAAACTTTTCCTTTAATGGTAGGAACTTCTATTTCACAACCTAAAGCCGCTTGAGAAAAACTAATAGGAATAGTACATAAAATATCGGCGCCTTCTCTTTCAAAAATTTCATGGGAACGCACCCCAATTTGTACATACAGATCACCACTTTCGCCTCCTTGTGAGCCTGCATCTCCTTCTCCTGTTAAGCGCAAACGCTGACCTGTATCAATCCCTGCAGGAATTTTTACCATGATTTCAACTTCTTTGCGTTTAACTCCTTTACCTTGGCAAGTTCCACAAGGATCTTTAATCATCTGACCTGAACCCTGACATTTAGGACAGGTTTGGGCCATGGTAAAAAAACCTTGTTGCCTTCTAATTTCACCTGAGCCTTTACAAAAATCACAATGAGTTGGAGCAGATCCCGCTTTACTGCCACTACCGTGGCAAGTGCTACATTCTGCATGACGATTAATATGAATTTTTTTCTCAACTCCAAAAGCCGCTTCCATAAAATCTATGGTTAAATTCATTTGGAGATCAGTTCCATGGCGAGCACTGGAGCGACTCCTACCACGTGAACGGCCACCTCCAAAGATATCTCCAAAATCTCCGCCACCAAAAATATCACCAAAGATATCTCCAAAATCTGAAAATCCTCCCGCATTAGAACCATTACCCATACCACCTTGAAAAGCCTCATGGCCAAACTGATCGTACTTCTGACGTTTGCTATCATCGGTTAAAACTTCTGCGGCAACAGAGGCTTCTTTAAATTTAGCTTCAGCTTCTTTATTGTTAGGGTTACGGTCAGGATGATACTGCATAGCAAGTTTTCGATAAGCTTTTTTAATCTCATCTTTACTCGCACTACGAGCAACACCTAAAATTTCATAATAATCTTTTTTACTACTCATAATAAAAATTAAAAAAAAACCCAAGAATGACCTTGGGTTTTTTAAACTCCTAAGTTGTTTTTACATTTCTTTAAAATCAGCGTCCACTACATCTTCATCATTTTTTTTAGGGCCAGCTCCATTTTCGGGCTGAGCGTCAGCTTGAGTTCCTGATTGCGCACCTGCATACATTTGTGAAGATACTTTATGAGCGGCATTTTGTAATTTTTCCATCGCCGCTTTTAATTCATCTAAGTTTTCGCTGGTAAGTTTAAGTTTAGCTTCACTAAGAGCTGATTCTAAATCATTCTTATCTTGAGCTGATACTTTGTCACCACCTTCTTTCAACATTTTTTCTGTACTAAAAATAAAAGAATCTAAGTGATTTTTTGCATCTACAATTTCACGCCCTTTTTGATCGGCTTCACGATTTTCCTCAGCCTCACGCACCATACGCTTAATTTCTTCTTCTGTTAAACCTGACCCTCCCGTAATACGTACATCTTGAGTTTTTCCTGTGGCTTTATCTTGAGCTGTTACGTGTACAATACCATTGGCATCAATATCAAAAGTTACTTCAATTTGTGGTACCCCACGCTGAGCAGGAGCAATTCCTGCTAACTCAAAACGGGCCAAAGTTTTATTATCTTTAGAGAACTCTCTTTCTCCTTGAAGAACGTGAATACTTACAGCAGGCTGATTGTCTTGTGCTGTAGAGAATACCTGTGATTTCTTAGTAGGAATCGTCGTATTTTTTTCAATAATCTTAGTAGAAACACCACCCAAAGTTTCAATTCCAAGTGATAGAGGCGTTACATCTAATAGAAGAACGTCTTTCACTTGACCTGATAAAACTCCTCCTTGAATAGCCGCACCGGCCGCTACTACTTCATCAGGATTGACACTCTTATTCGATTCTTTTCCAAAAATTTCTTTTACTTTAGCTTGCACAATAGGAGTCCGAGTTGCTCCTCCTACTAAGATGACATCCTGAATTTCATTTAAAGAAAGACCGGAATCTTTAATGGCCGTTTGGCAAGGGCCCACTAAACGATCCACTAAATCTGAAATAAGAGACTCAAATTTTGCTCTCGTTAAATTGACATTCAAGTGTTTAGGTCCTGAAGCATCAGCAGTAATAAAAGGAAGATTCACATTGGTTTGAGTCACACTAGAAAGTTCGTGCTTAGCTTTTTCTGCGGCTTCTTTTAAACGCTGAAGTGCCATCGTATCTTTACGTAAATCTACTCCCGTTTCTTTTTTAAATTCATCGGCTAAGAAATTAATAATACGGTAATCAAAATCTTCACCACCTAAAAAAGTATCGCCATTTGTGGATTTTACTTCAAAGACACCGTCAGAAGTAATTTCTAAAACGGAAACGTCAAAAGTTCCCCCACCCAAGTCAAAAACAGCAATGTTTTTATCTTTTTTAGAATCGAGTCCGTAAGCTAAAGCGGCGGCCGTAGGCTCATTGATAATACGTTTCACTTCAAGACCAGCAATTCTGCCAGCATCTTTAGTGGCTTGTCTTTGAGCATCATTAAAGTAAGCAGGTACTGTAATGACAGCTTCAGTTACTTTTTCTCCCAAGTAACTTTCTGCCGCTTCTTTCATCTTAATTAAAATTTTAGCGGAAATTTCTTGTGGAGAAAATTCTTTTTCTCCAGCTTTTACCCACGCATCTCCATTTTTATTAGCAACAATACCAAAAGGAGCTACCTCTTTAAATTTCTGCACTTCTTTATCTGTAGCTTTGCGACCAATCAGACGTTTCACTCCAAAAATAGTACGAGTGGGATTAGTTACCGCTTGGCGTTTAGCTACTTGCCCTACCAAATTTTCATCCGTGTCATTGAATGCTACAATAGATGGCGTAGTATTGTGCCCTTCTGCATTGGCAATAATTTTATAAGCACCATTTTCCATAACTCCCACACAGGAGTTAGTTGTTCCTAAGTCAATTCCAATAATTTTTCCCATAAAATTCTCCTTTATATTTTTAATTTTTCTTTTTGTTTACAACAACTTTAGCGGCCCGTAACAGTCGATCACTTAAAAGATACCCTGTTTGATATTCTTTAATAATTTCTCCCTCATTTTTCCCTGCGACCTCTTCTTGGGCCATAGCTTCGTGAAAATTAGGGTCAAAGTTTTTACCATGAGTTTCTACTTTCTTAAGTCCAAATTTTCCAAGAATAGAAAGAAACTGATTCCCTACCATATCAATTCCTTGAATAATATTTTTTAGCTTTTCTGTTTGATCAGGGTCAGCTTTTAGCATAAGCACAGTGCGATCAAAATTATCTACAACTTCAATGAGCTCTCCTAAAATTCTCTCATTTCCATACTTGAGCATATTTTCTTTTTCTCGTTCAAAACGCTTACGCATATTATCCATCTCTGCCGCTAGATAAAAATATTTTGCTTTGAAATCGATTTCTTCTGCCTTGAACTCTATCTTTTCTTCTCCCTGCACCTCACATAAAGTCTCAGGGTCTTTGTTACTTTTGTTATTTTCCTGTTGTTCCAAAACGTCCTCCCTATAAAATAAATACTCAGTACTAGCAAGATGGGCCCATTTACAGCAGTGTCAATACTCTTTTAAAAAATTAAAATAGGGATTCATTCTTATTATTTCAGCTAATTAGCTGAAATAATAGAATCCTAACTCGCCGCTTAATTACTTAATAAATTGGAAATAAATCTTAAATAACTTTTCAGGCAGCATTTTAGGATCAGATAAAATTTGATAATTATGTGGACTAAAAATCTGTGGAAAATAGTATTTGGCTTCACTATCAATAGCTAAGGCTTGAATTTGAATATGGGATTGCTGAGCTTCCAACATAGCATGCCTCATATCTTCAATCCCATACCTTCCTTCATAGCGATCCAGATCGGTTGGTTTGCCGTCAGTTAAAAGAATGATCAACTTTTTTTCAGAAGAAACATCTTTTAATTTAGAAATAGCATAACGCATAGATGGCCCTAATCTAGTATACCCTCGAGGTTTCAGCTCACTGGCCCTATTAAAAAAATGACTCCAAGGTGAATGAAAATCTTTAAGCGTTTGTACATAGCAGTGATGACGAGTTTCACTCCATGTACTCAAAATAGAAATGGGATCCTTTAAATCTTGTAACAATAATCCACACAGCCCGACTGATTCTAATTCAATATCTAAAATTCTTCTATTACCTACCCATGAATCGGCAGATAAACTCACATCCATTAATATGACTACATGAAAATCACGCAGTTTACGAAAACTTTGCATAAAAAATTTATTATTACCTTGGCCACAAGCTTTTAGATCTGCGCAATATCTTGCATAGTCATCAATACTCCATTCTGGGCCATCTAGTTGACGATCTTTCCATCTGCGTTCATTAATCAAAGAGCAAATTTTTTTCTTCCACGTGCTTATTTCTAAGTAGTATTTCTGCTGTAACTCTCGTACAAAAGAAACATCATCGCTTCTTTCTCCAAAATTTTCACCCATTAGATAAAGGCGACATCTCTCTGCTATCAATTCTTTTTTCTTAAAATCCCATTCTGCTGTTTTGATATATTTACTATAGCGAGCTGCGGGTTCACTTCCACTATAAAAACCCAGCATCTCTGTGAACTGACCTTTATAAATAGAACCTGCTCCACCGCCTTCTCTGGTCACATGTTTTAAATTTAATTCCTCCAAGGCTTGAGCATGATCCGCTAAATTGTCTTCGGCATCAGTAACTCTTGAACCTCCGTGATATTCATCGGCTGTTTCTAATTTTTCAAAGGAATGTAGAATAGGACTTTGTTCATCTTTTATTTTTTCTAAAAAAACTTCCTGCGGCATTTCAGTCGAAGTACTCCCCGTCATTTCAGAACCTGAATGATGAGGTGAGGAGAGATCTATTTGATCATAATTTTTTTCTCTAAATAATTCTCTGGAATCAGGAGACAAAAGTTCTAAACCCAGGGCCAAGGATTTTTCTGGAAATTTTTTCCATCTAAAAAATAAATCTGGGTTTTGTAACCGCATAAGCTGAGAAAACTCTCGATCCTCTAAACTTTCCTTCCCTTGCAATAAATTCAAATTTTCAGATAATTTTTGAGAAAAATCTTTAAACGAGGAAAATAACTGTTGTAACTTTTCCGCAATAATTTTTTGATGTTGATATATCTCCAGTGTTTTTTGTGCATAAGAAATTCCCACCGCACTATACTTAAGTTTATCTCGCAAAATAATGCTGGCAACTAATGTTTTATGTATCAAAATATTTCTATTAGTTTCTTTATCTGAAGATAAAGAAAAATTTTCTGGTAAAAAAATAACTTCAAAACTGGCCCGCCCTATACCTTTCCCTGCCAGCAGAGGAATCGATTCTCCCTCTAAAATAAAAGAGACTAGTGTTTTTAAAGTAAATATTTCATCTTCTAACTTAACCGAATTAAGATTTTTTTTTGCTTTCTCTTTCTTAAAATTCTCTCTAGAAAATTTATGATAAAGCCATTCAACTAAATCCAAGGGAACCTCAAAAATGAAGAGCGATAAGATCTTTTAATGCTTGTATAATTTTTATATCGTCACTGAGACTTTCTACTGCCGCATGAAGCAGAGCAAGTCTAGGATGCATCCCTGCTTGAATCAGCGTAGCACTATAAACCAAAAGCCTAGTGGAAATTGTTTCTCTTAAACCTAATTGTGGTTGTTTGCGAACACCATCTGCAAAGGCTACCAAAGTTTTTGCTATGTGGGGAGAAACTCCTGTCAAATGAACTAATATTTTTGTTTCTATTTCTAAAGAGGGATAATGCAGAGACAAGCTCACAAAACGCTGTCTAGTCGATGGTTTTAGTTCCTTAAAACCATGCTGGTAACCTGGATTAAAACTAGCAACACACATAAAATCATCAGGAGCACTCAAACTTTCATTAAGACGATCAATATAAATTTCTCGGCGATGATCTGTAAGTGAATGCAGAACCACAATGACATCTTCCCGTGCTTCTGCTACTTCATCCAAATATAAAATAGCTCCTGTTCTAACAGCTCTAACCACAGGACCATCTTGCCAACAAGTTTCCATATTTTTAATTAAAAATCTACCGATAAGATCTGCGGCGGAAGTATCTTCGTTACAAGAAACTTTTATGAGTGGTCTCTTTAACTTCTCTGCCATAGCAGCAACAAACTGAGATTTTCCACAACCAGTAGGACCTTTAATCATTAAAGGTAATCTTTTCTCAAAACAGAGTTTAAAAATCTCTGCTTCGTTTCCTACTTCATGATAATAAATACTCATATCGACCCATTTTAAAAAAATTAGAAATCGCTGGGTCTACCGAAACGAATAAAATTCCAGATAAAAGCCACTATACCAGCAGTAAAAAGAGTAGCCGCTAAAACAAGTCCTACGAAATGAACTTCAATTTGCTTTTGCACTGATAAAAAATCCAAACCTAACTTACGTTCTAAATAAACTTGGGCCACTCCTGCCACTCCAAAAGCCACGGTCATAGCGACCATTCCAATGTTGCTAGTCCAAAAAGCAAACACATTCATAGCTGAATCTTGAATTTTTCGCCCTGTCATAATAGGCATCGTGTAAGTAATAAGAGCTAAAACGAGCATGGCATAAGCTCCCCAAAAAGCTAAATGTCCATGCATGGCCGTTACTAATGTTCCGTGAGTGTACATATTAACTTGTGGGAGAGTATGAGCGAAACCTAAAAAACCCGCACCCACAAAAGATATCACAGAACAACCAATCGTCCAATGAAGAGCCATCTTATTATCAGGATTTCTTCCTCCTTTCTTTGCCATAGCAATAGCATAAATGGCCATTCCTAAAAAAGCGATGGGTTCTAAAGCACTAAAGACTCCACCGATCATTAACCAATATTTGGGAGTTCCGATGTAATAGTAGTGATGACCTGTTCCTAAAATTCCAGAGAGGAAAGTAAATCCCACAATAATATAAAGCCATTTTTCAATGACCTCTCTATCTACTCCTGTTTGTTTTATAAGTAGAAAAGAAAGAATAGCTCCCATAATAAGTTCCCAAACACCTTCTACCCAAAGATGAACCACCCACCAACGCCAAAAAGAATCCATCGTCTGGCTTTGAGTATGAATCATACCTGGAAGATAAAGAAGTGCTGTCATCAATAAACCAAAGAATAAAACCATACTGGTGGTGGTATATCTTTTTCCCTTCCACAATGTTCCACCAATTAAATAAATAAATAATAAAACATCCACCACCACTAAATAATCCAAAGGTCTCGGAATCTCTAAGAACTTTCGACCTTCCCACCAATTAAAATGAAATCCAATAATAGCTGTTACACCCACTACTAACAAAGCAATCAATTGGACGTACGCTAGTGGGACTGAGATCAACTCTCTTTCGGCCTCTTCAGGAATAATATAATAAGCTGCTCCCATAAAACCTGTAAGAAGCCACATGACTAACAAATTAGTATGGGTAGCACGAGCGGCATTGAAAGGAATAATAGCATGCAAATTATCAAATCCCATATGAGCAAAACCCATAATAAAACCGTAAACAATTTGCAATGCTAGCAACAACATACAGGCTGAAAAAAACCAGTAAGCTACTTTTTGAGATTTATATTTCATTTAGTAGACTCCTTCAATTGAGATAAAAATGCTGTCAGCTCAATGATTTCTTCTTCCGTTAAAGGCATTTGAGGCATTTTTGAATC
>JAGOVR010000185.1 GCA_018060635.1 Bacteriovoracaceae bacterium | reverse complement strand
GGATAATAAAGCTGTTATGGAAATCAACTACGAAACAAAATTAATATCAGATAGTTTAAATAGGGGAAATATTACTTATTTTGCTTCTACTCTACTTTGTAATAATAAGCAATCAGTATATTTTAACCGTGATGCTAAAGCTTTTTATAAAGGAACTTCAAAAGAAACTATTAATACTTCATTTGGAGCTATTCCAAAATATCCAAAATCAGTATCAAGTGTTTATAAAGAGAATGAAACTCTCACAGCCTCTTTACCTGTCGGAAAATATGTTTTCACTTTCGAAGAACCAAAATTAAAATGGGAAATATTAGAAGACGTAAAAACAATAAAAGGATTTAAAACAAGGTTAGCAAAAACAATTACAGATACAGGAGAGACTTTTTATGCCTGGTTTACTCCTGATATTCCTATTGCGGATGGGCCTTTTAGATTTAAAGGACTTTCTGGGCTGGTTTTAGAGGTTTATAATAAAGCTAAAACCATAGAAATTTATGCTACAGATATTAAAAAGTCAGAAGAAATTATCGAACCTTTAGGTTATGGTGATGATATTAAAGCAAAATCAAAAGATCAATTTCTGGAGGCCAGAAAAAATTATTCTGAAAATCCATCAATATACAACGGAAATTTAAGGGTAGTGGATGAAAATGGGAATGATAAAACTAAAATGCTAAAAGAAAGGATTAAAAAAATTAATACATTCCTAGATTGATTAAATAAATAGGAAAAAAATATTTGTAGGTTTAATATATTTTAATATTTTTAACACACATTAACAATAAAAATATTAATTATGAAAAAATTATTTTTTGCAGGAGCTTTAGTTTTTTCCTGCCTTACTTTTGCAAATACTAAAGAAGAAATCAAAGTAAAAAATTCAGAAGAAAAAACCGCTCAGGTTACTGAGGTTAAAGAGTTAACAAAAGAACAGAAACAAGCTTTAGTAGCATTCTTTGCTTGGTGGTCAGTTTCTTATCAAAATGCTTGTGGAGGAACAAATACAGTGTTTTTCCAGTCAGATAATGCTGATGGTAGCCCTGGATTTATTAGAGAATTGGCGTTTGCTGTAAACTCTTCTTATGGAGATTGCTAATCAACTTTTATAAAAAATTAGGGAGCGTAAAAAATTACGCTCCTTTTTTTTGATTATATAAATAAAATAGAAAAGTCTGTAATCTTCCCCTCCTTAGGCACATTCAAAAGTAGAGTTTTTTGTTAATATTCTGTTACTTATGTTGTAAAAATTTTGTTGGAATGTGGGAAAATCCGCTAGGTTGCTGGTGCTGATTTTTCCATATTTCAATAAAAAATCCCTTGGTGTAAGGTATTGCAAAGCACTGTGTGGTCTTTCATTATTATACATCCACATCCAAACTTCTGCATGATTACGCATTTCTTTGATGCTTTCAAACAAGTAGACATCTAAAAATTCTGAGCGAAATGTTCGATTGAAACGCTCCACTAAAGAATTTTGAGTTGGCTTTCCCGGCTGGATAAAAAGAAGCTCGATTTCTTTTGCCCTGCACCACATTTTTAGTTTTTCTGCTATAAATTCAGGTCCATTATCTACTCTTATTTTATCAGGCTTTCCTCGCCATTCTACAAGCTGTTCCAACTCAGAAATCACTCTTGCAGATGGGAAACTCCTGTCAATACTGATGCTTAAGATTTCCCTGTTGAAATCATCAATAATATTCAGGCTTTTAACACTTTTACCATTTTCCAAAGTATCATGCATAAAATCCATACTCCAAGTTACATTAGGATAAATTGGGCGAAGTAGAGGCTCTTTTATTCTTGCGGGAAGTCGTTTTTTTATTTTATTTCTCAAATTCAACTTCATAGATTTATAAATTCGGTACACTCGTTTGTGATTCCATGTAAATCCTAAATTTCTCAAACGATGATGCATCATCCAAAATCCCCACGTTTCATGAGATTTCGAAAGTAAAGCGAGTTCTTCACGAATCTTGTCATCTTCATCATTTTTCCTCTTTTTATAGTACAAAACCGAACTACGTATGCTGAAAACTTCACACGCCTTGCGAATACTTACTCCATGGTTTTCGTTGGAATAAAATACCAGTTCACGCTTTTCGCAAGGCGTTATAGCTTTTTTTCAATCACATCTTTCAGTATTGTAATTTTTAAAGTTTGCTCTGCTACTATTTTTTTGTATTGCGAAAGTTCTTTCTCCAGTTCCTTCATCTTGGCAAGCTGATTGACATCTAAGCCTCCATATTTGCTTTTCCATTTAAAAAAGGTAGGCTGGCTCATACCGTGTTCTCGGCAAATCTCATTCACTGTTTTCCCTTGATTCTGCTCAGATAAAATCTTGATAATCTGAACTTCTGTAAACTTACTGTTTTTCATTAAATTCCAAATTTAAAAACTATATTTTTAATCGTTTCTAATTTTGGGGAAGATTACAGTATAAGTATAATTAAGATTATCAATAAGAGTGTTTCCTTCATAGAATTTAGCATTTCCAGAAACTAATTTTCCTGTTAGATCATAAGTAAAGTCATATAGAG
>JAGOVR010000056.1 GCA_018060635.1 Bacteriovoracaceae bacterium | reverse complement strand
TATATGGGAAGAACTTCCTCGCACAGAAAGAAAATATTTAGCTAGAGAAATTGGCAATTATAAATTTGTTCAATGTGCTTTTTTGCTACAGCACGAGTTTCTTTCGTTACATAGTAGAGAGCAATATGATGAAGATTATTTAGTTCTTTTAGTTCACTCTCTCACCAAAATAGAAGACCGTCGCAGTCGAAGAATTGTAGTAAAGTTTTTAGATTTGAATTCAAAAAGAGTTCAACTGGAAGTTTTAAAACTATTATCAGTTGTGGGTGGTTTTTGGGATTATGCTAAAGTTAAGAAAGTCTGTTTTTCTGCAGATAAAGATATTTTGAGGTTAGCCTTAAATACTATGGTTCTCTTGAGAGGAGTGAGATCTATTCCTGATCTTATAGAGCATTATTACAAAACTCAGGAAACAGAAGTTAAAATAAAGGTTCTGAGACTCCTGAGTGATTTAGCAGTAAAAAAAAGTGTAGAAGCATTGCTTAATATGTTGCAAAAAGAAAAGTCTCCTAAACTTGTTTTACGTATTACATGGGCCTTAGAAGCTATTTCACAATCAGTGCGGCAACCTGTCTTGTTTAAGTATTTTAGAGAGGGAGAAGAATACTTAAAAGTTAAAATACTTCCTTTAATCGTAAGAGCGCAAAGTGAAGACGCTTTTGCTCTTTTAATTCAAATCCTTTCTCCTCAGGAAAAAGGATATTTGCTTAAAATTACGGCACTTGAATTGATTGCTAGCTTTAACCGTCAAGAAGGATTAGAGGCAGTCTCTTTCTATGCTCATGATTATAAAAATCCTATATGTTATTATGCTGTAACATCCTACTTTAAACATCGTTGTCATAACCATCTTCATAGTTTAGAGAAATTTATTCAAAAAGTAGCAGATGAAAATTCGATTGTTGTAGAACTTTTGTTGCACGCTGTGAAAGAGCTTGTAGAGCCTGTAAATTCTTCTCCGATTATTGAAGACTTTATTAAGAAGAAAATATTTTCAGCCTATTCCAATAATCGTTATCTTGCCGTTTTAGCCTCAGCGAAGTTTCCCAATGTTGATATGTTCAAAGTTTTGAGGATCGTAGAACAAAAAGAAATAGAAATTCAAATTAAACAAGCGATTTCCTCTGCCTATCATCAGATGATTCAATCTGCTCCTGAGTTGTTGATGAAGGTTGATAATTTTCTAGAAGATGCTTCAGTGGTCTCAACATTAAATGAAAATATTTTTCAAGATCACATTTTTTCTATTTTTTTTAAGTTAATAAAAGAGAGGGGTATAAATGCTTATTTGATACTCATTAAAAAAATTCTAGGTGTGAATCTTATCTTGTTAGAGCCTTATTTCCAAGATGATGAAAACAAAGAAGCTTTGTTGCAAATAATTAAGCAAAGTGATGCTCCACTTACTCCTTTTATTCGAGAAGAACTTTTATTGGGAATAACGCAGGATAAAGACTTGCAGAGTCGTTTGCAATGTATTGAGATCTTAAAAAACAAGCAGGAATTTATTCCTTTTTCTGTGTTAGATTATTTTTCAGTTCATTCTTTAGAGTATCAACAGATTATTAAAAGTATAGGAAGTGTAATGGCAAGGAGAGAGAATGTCTGATGTTTGCTTAATTCTGGAAGGAACATATCCTTTTGTGACGGGAGGCGTTTCTACTTGTGTTTATCAGCTTATCCGTGAAACACCTCATCTTAATTATTTTATTATTTATATTGGAACACAAAAACATCTGACAGGAGAATATAAATATCCCATTCCAGAAAATGTAAAACTCATAAAAATGATCTATCTTTTTGATCAAAGCTTAGAGGCTAATCCTATTAAATTAAATATTAATTTTGATTGGGGGCTTTTTACAAAATTTCATCAAAAAATGAGTCAAAATTTAGGGCAAGAGGAACTTCCTTTAATTTTAGAGAAATTCTTTAATCCAGAAACAAGAGTCTGCGACCCTTTTGATCTTTTGAGAGCAGAGGAAACTTGGACAATTTTAGAGCAAATGTATCATGCAAAAAAAAGAAGTATTTCTTTTATCGACTTTTTTTATACATGGCGTTTTTCGCATATCCCTCTTTTTACTATTCTTAAGCAAGAAATTCCTAAAGCTTCTATGTATCATGCCCTCTGTACGGGATATGCAGGTCTTCTTGGTAGCTTGGCAAAACTGCGTTATGGGTCTCCCTTTTTATTAACAGAACATGGTATCTATACTCACGAAAGAAAAATAGAAATTGGGAAAGCACAGTGGATTTATCAAGATGATACAGATCCCATGGCAAAAAAAAATATGTCTTATTTTAAAGAGTGGTGGCTTAGAATTTTTGATTTCATGGGAAAAATTTCCTATGCACAAGCTGATATTATTACAACACTTCATAATGTTAATAAAAATAAACAGATTGAATTAGGAGCAGATCCTCGTAAAATTAAATTGATCCCGAATGGTGTTAACTATCACGATTTTTCTCTAGCCAAAAAAGAAAGGGAAGAAGGCGTTTTTACCATTTCTCTTGTGGGAAGAGTTGTCTCTATTAAAGATGTGAAAGGATTTATTAAGGCCATGAGTTTAGTGTATGAAAAAAATAAAAAAGTAAAATCTTTCATTATAGGACCTATGGATGAAGAACCTGCCTATGCAGAAGAGTGTCGTAAATTAGTTGCTTTATTTAACTTAGAAGATGTCATTACCTTTACAGGGAAAGTGCAAAGTAAAGATTATTACCCTCAAACAGATGTATTAGTTCTTTCCAGTATTAGTGAAGGCCAGCCTATGGTAATTTTAGAGGCATATTGCTTAGGAATTCCTGTGGTGACAACTGATGTGGGAGGGTGTCGAGATTTAGTCGAAGGGGGAATTTCAGATTTAGATAAGAGGTTAGGCCCTAGTGGTATTGTCGTTCCTATGGGGAGATCAGAATTATTAGCAAATGCTATTTTAAAAATTATTGATAATCCTGAAATTTATGAAAAATTTAGCGAAATAGCAAAAAAGAGAGTATCGTCTTTTTATAGAGAAGAGATGACTGTTAATAGTTATTTAAATCTTTATCATAAATTAATGAGTTAAAAAAAATGGCAGGCATTGGTTTTAGATTAGAAGCTTTTTTTAGTAAAAAAGATGTCATAGGAACTATGAAAGGAGGGCTGTATGCTCTTTTTATTTCTAGTGGTCCATGGATTATTAGTATTCTAACAATTGCTCTTCTTTCTAAAGTTGCTTACCGTCATCTAAGCTATAGGGACTTGTTACTTCTGCAAGGGATCGTAAGTTACACCATTTCATTTAGTCTTCTTTTTTTTGGTATTATTGAAATGCCACTCACACGCTATTTAGCAGATCGACTTTATTTAAAAGATGAAATTGTTTTACGTCCACTTTATTTAGGTGTCCTGACTTGGGGAGGAGTCATTTTATGCCTCATGGGATATCTGTTCTATTCTTTTTTTGATTTCCCTTTTTATTTTACAGTAATAATTTTAACATTTCTTTTTTCTATTTATGCTGTTTGGCTTTCAATGATTTTTCTAAGTGCAGGGAAAAATTATATTCACATCACATGGTCTTTTGTTTTAGGGGGAGTTAGTATTTTGCTTCTGGGCAAGTACTTAGGACCTAAGTGGCATTTAGAAGGGTATGTGACAAGTTTAGCTATAGGCTACGGCCTTATTGCTATTATGCTCGGTGTACAGGTTTTTAGAGATTTCCCTAAAAAAACATATTTTCCTTTAGATTTTTTTAGTTATTTTTCAAAGTACCGTCCCATTCTTTTTGCAGGATTTTTCTATTACTGTGCTATTTGGGTAGATAAGTATATTTTTTGGTATTCCCATGAAGGGGAGCATATTTATCGTTTTTTTTATACACATTTTAACTATAACTCAGCTATGTTTTTCTCTTATATTACGATTATTCCTTCTATGGCTTTTTTTCTAGTAAAGGTAG
Source organism: Bacteriovoracaceae bacterium (assembly GCA_018060635.1). GTDB lineage: Bacteria > Bdellovibrionota > Bacteriovoracia > Bacteriovoracales > Bacteriovoracaceae > JAGOVR01. The sequence continues at coordinate 5,238 of JAGOVR010000056.1, read as the reverse complement.
AGACAGATTTTTTTAAAAAATATCTTTATTACTTTACAGCGGTGGAAAGGAAAAGTGATTTGTATGTTTTGCAAGGGTGTGTAGATGAAATGGTTTTATCTCTTCGGAGAACCATCATCTCCATGATTAGGATGCAAGTCTTTGTCAGTGTAGTTATAATCTATTTTACTCCTGAAATATTTCGCATATTAGATCTCTCTTTTTTGATGATTCCTATTTTTAGATATGGAGTGATAGGGGCTTTTTTACAAGTTCTTTTTATGGTGGCCAATATTATTATGCTTTATTTTGAATTATATAAAGAGGTCTTCTCTCATTACCTTTTTTTCTTTTTAAGTAATGCTTTATTTGCATTTATATCTCTAAAACTTGGAAGCCAGTATCACGGTTTGGGTTATACTCTTTCTGCTTTTTTTACCTTTGTTTTTTCTTATTATAATCTTAATAAGAAGATAGCAATGGTTAACTATCGGACATTTATGGGACAACCTATTACCCATAAAAATATTTTAGAAACAGAAGACATAAAAGAAGGATGATAAAATGAAGTTTTTAGTTACAGGAGGATGCGGATTTATTGGATCGCATTTAGTACAAGCTTTGAAAGGCAAAGGAGATGTTTTTGTTCTAGATAATTTATCCACAGGGAAAAAAGAAAATATTTTATGGGATGATAAGACTCATTTCATCTTTGCTGATGTTGTTGATGAAGAAAAATTACGGCAACTATTTGACCAGCATCGTTTTGATTATGTTTATCATTTAGCCGCTATTGCTTCAGTAGTTTTATGTCAAGAAAAGCCAGCTAAGTCAGATCTTGTAAATTATCATTCCCTTTTACTCATAATTGAGATGGCATTAAAATATAAAACAAAAAAAATAATATTTTCTTCTTCTGCCGCAGTTTATGGAGAGACACTTACTATTCCTACAACAGAAGAAACGATAACTAAACCTCTTTCTTATTATGGAGTTTCTAAATTATCAGCCGAAAATGCTTTGAAAGTGGCCTATAAGACACAAGGACTTAAGTTTACCGCTTTTCGTTTTTTTAATGTGTATGGACCAAGACAAGATCCAGCCTCGCCGTATTCAGGAGTTTTAAGTCTTTTTATTAAAGCGGTAAAAGAAGAGAGAGAGCCTCGTTTAACTCTTTTTGGAGATGGAAAACAAACTAGGGATTTCATTTATGTCCAAGATGTCGTTAATGCCTTGATAGCTAGTTTAGAGACAAGTCGAGATGGGATGTTAATTAATTTAGGTACGGGGAAAGGAGTGAGCTTACTAGAAATTATTGCTATTTTAGAAAAATTAACTGGAAAAAAAATAGAGATAGAGTTTAAATCACCACGGGTGGGAGATATTAGACATTCTTGTGCGGAAATAACACAGCTTACAAAATGGAAATTAAAAACACCCAAAACTATTGCACAGGGGTTAGAAGATTATTTTCACTCTTTATTATGATAGAGAAGATAACGGGAAGAATCTAAAAGTCCTTGAGATAGGATGCTTAGCTCTTGAAAAATTTCAGGGTGTTTCATCTTCACATCATGGGTGGCGTTAGGTGTTTTTAAGTCATAGAGTTCAGCATTGCCATTAGAAAGATTTTTAAATACAAATTGATCTGTAATAAGCCCAAAGCGAGCAGGAGTGGCATACCATTCGTAAAAAAAAGCATAACGTTTTTTATCAAAACGAGAGTCAAATAGATCTCTACCAAGCGTATTAATATGGTAAGGAATTCCTATTAGACCTAGTATGGTTGGAAGAATATCAACTTCACTCCCAATCTTTTCTATTATCTGAGGTTTAAAAAACTTTGGTCCATGGATAATAAAAGGAATGTGATAATTGGGCAGGGCCAAAAAACGATCCAAAACGGTCGTATTAGAGGCATTATCATGAGGAAGTCCATGATCTCCTATAATAAAAAAAAGTGTATTATTATAAAAAGATGATTTTTTACAAAGATTTAAGAAATTTCCTAACGCATAATCTTGAAAGCGTAAGGCTTGAAATTCCTCTAAGGAATTAAATCCAAATTTTTGTAAATGATCTAAAGGTGGATTTTCTATGATAAAACCTTCACGACCTGTGGGTAAACTATAAGGTCTGTGAAAGCCAGAGGTTTGAATAAAGGCAAAAAAAGGAGCTTTATTTTCCCTTTGATTTTTTTCTAGAATTTGATGAGCTTCTATAAAAAGATGATAATCGGACACACCCCAGACATCGTTTCTCGGTGATAAAAGTTTTTCTCCATCATAGATATTAATATTCTTAATGTTGTGAGAAAAGATACCACGAATATTTCCCCAGTTGGAGCTTCCTCCTAAAAAATAAAATTTATCATAGCCTTCTAGTTCATTAATAAGCGTATGCTGTGTAACAATCAAGGGATTGCGGGAACTCGTTTTTACAGAACTTACATCAGGAAGAGAGGTGACGGCGGTGAAAATAGAACGAGCGGTGGCAATTGTTGGGACATAAAACTTATTAAAGAGTAAAGATTCTTTAATAAGTTTATCTAAGTAAGGAGTAGGATTAGTTTCATTTCCAAAAAACCCTGTTTTAAACGCCGCCATAGATTCTAAAACAATAAAAACAATATTAGGTTGCGAGGTGAATTTTCCTTGAGGAGTATAAACTCTTTTAAAATTAAGATTCTCTTTATCTTTATTTTCAATATTTAAATAATTCGCCACAATGTCATAGTTTTCCTTCACTTTGTTTTTATCATAAGGGATTTCTTTAAACTGCAAAGTATCAAAAATATAAAGGACTGGATTGAGGGCTAAATTACTTAAGGATGAATGAGGCGAAAAAAAAGCTTCACTCCAACGAAGAGGGTAATAGGCCACTTTTCCATAAAGCCCTGCCAGCATAAAAAATAAAAGCAATAAGTGAGAAAAGATGAGCTTTTTTTTATTTAAAGCTGTTTGGATGGGTCGGATTTTTACTACTTTAAAAATGAGTTTCAGATAGAGAAAGCATAAGATGCCTAATAAAAAAAGCAGAAGGATAACAGGGTAGGTTTCCCAAACCATCTGTAAAGAAATAAGAGGGTTTTCAAAAAATTTAAGAATAGAGCTAGAAAGACGAGTGTGTAGATAAGAATAGTAAAAAAAATCAGTAGCGTAGGTACTAAAAAAAAACAGAAAAAGGAGAGCAAAAAAGAGAACCCAAAAAAACTTTCCTTTGTTTTTACTTAAATCCAGTGGAGGGATAAAAGAAATAAAATAAATAAGTAAGACAAAAGATAGAATGAGGCGAAGATCAAATTTGAGTCCCAGATAAAAGGCAAAGGTAAGATCTCCTGCCTTGATATTGTGAAATTCTCGATAAAAAAAGATAAAAAATAAAATACGTAAAAAGGTTAAGATCCCTAGATGCAGGGCCGTCAGGTTTATAAGGAGCTGATGCCTAGACAAAATATTTTTAAAGCTTGAAATGCTTTTAAAATTCACTTAAACCTTGGCCTTAGCACGAATAAGATTGAGGGCGCTTCCTGCTTTAAACCAGAGTATTTGTCCTTCAGCATAGGTATGATTGAGTTCAATGGTGTGTACTGTTTTATCTGCATGATGAAGAACAAGCGTAAGTTTGGATGAAGGCGTAAAATTTTCAAGCCCCATAAGATCAAAACTATCTTGCGCCTCAATGAGATTGTAGTCTTCTTTATTTTTAAAAGTGAGGGCCAAGAGTCCTTGTTTTTTTAAATTCGTTTCATGAATACGAGCAAAAGATTTTACAATAACAGCAATCACCCCTAAAAAGCGTGGCTCCATAGCGGCGTGCTCACGAGAGGAACCTTCACCATAATTTTCATCACCAATGATAATGGATTGGTGGCCAGCTTTTTTATAAGCAAGTCCTAAATCAGGAATACTCATCATTTCATTGTTTAAAGGATTGAGTGATTTCCCAATATCCCCAGTGAAAGCGTTGGTCGCACCAATCAATAAATTTTTAGAAATATTTTCAAGATGTCCTCGGTATTTAAGCCAAGGACCTGCCATAGAGATATGATCAGTTGTGCACTTCCCTTGAGCTTTAATGAGGAGTTTCATATTTAAAAGATTTTTTCCATTCCACGCAGTAAATGGTTCTAACACTTGGAGGCGGTCAGAGTTTTTATCAATCGCAATATTAACTTTATTTCCATCTTGAGCAGGAGCTGTATATCCAAAAGTATCGTCAATGAATCCATGAGAGGGGAGTTCACTCCCTTGAGGAGGAGCAAGTTTTACTTTTTCACCGTTCTTATTTAAGAGAGAATCAGTCAGAGGATTAAAAGTAAGATCCCCTGCAATAGCAAAGGCCGTTACAATTTCAGGTGATGCCACAAAAGCATGAGTCTGAGCATTGCCATCATTGCGTTTGGCAAAGTTGCGATTAAAAGATGTCATAATAGAATTTTTTCTTTTAGGATCATTAGTATGACGTGACCATTGTCCAATACAAGGACCACAAGCATTAGACATCACCACACCTCCAATATCTTGGAAGGCTTTAAGTTGCCCATCTCTTTCAATGGTTGCTCTAATTTGTTCTGAACCAGGGGTGATAATAAATTCAGCATGGACATTTAAATCTTTTTTCTTGGCCTGAAGAGCTAAAGATGCGGCACGATCTAAATCTTCATAGGAAGAATTAGTACAAGAGCCAATAAGTCCCACTTCCATTTTTGTAGGATAATTATTTTCTTTCACAGCTTGAGCAAATTTTGAAAGAGGCCACGCAAGATCAGGAGTAAACGGTCCATTGATATGCGGCTCTAACTGAGAGAGATCAATTTCAATCACTTGATCAAAATATTTTTGAGGTTCAGCATAAACTTGCATATCTCCTGTGAGGTGTTCTTTGCAAGTGTCTGCAAGTTTTGAAACTTTATTTCTACCAGTCGCATTGAGATAGCGGGCCATAGATTCATCATAACCAAAAAGAGAAGTGGTGGCCCCGATCTCTGCTCCCATATTACAAATAGTTCCTTTGCCCGTACAAGAAAGGGCCTGTGCTCCTTCTCCAAAATATTCTAAGATGGCGCCTGTTCCACCTTTCACGGTGAGAATTCCTGCCACTTTCAAAATAACATCTTTGGGTGAGGCCCAACCTGATAAGTTTCCTGTAAGTTTTATGCCAATGATTTTAGGAAATTTAAGTTCCCACGGCATGCCTACCATGACGTCCACAGCGTCAGCTCCCCCCACACCAATGGCCACCATCCCAAGACCTCCA
>JAGOVR010000055.1 GCA_018060635.1 Bacteriovoracaceae bacterium | reverse complement strand
AGCATATTTTGAATTTGATTAATTTGAATAAGAATATGTGATTTTTCAGGGGCCGCATAAATAGAGTTGTATAAGAGGTTAGAAACCACCCAAGGAAATTTTTCAGCATCAATATCCACATAGATTTGAGAAGTTGTTAAGTTTTCAAAAGAAAGTTCAATATTGCGGTCGTGAGCTAAAAGTTTAAAAGGTCTAATCCAATCAGGAATCATAACAGCCAGATCACGAGATTCTAAATGGAGTTTTATGGCCGCTTCAGAAAGATGGCCTAGTTGAATGAGTTGTTGGGAAATAGCACGAATACGAGAAACATCTTCAGCTAGTGTTTCAATCAAGAGTTTTTCAGTGTTATCCATCTGATGTTTGCGTGTAGATAAAAGCTCTACCGCAGTAACTAGTGAAGTGAGAGGAGTATTAATTTCAGAAGAGAGAACACCAATAAACTCTGCTTTTAAACGATCCATCTGTCTCACATCTGTAATATCATGCAGAAGAAAAATATAAGAAAGAATCTCACCTTTAGGTGAGTAAACATGACGAAATCTTCCTGCAAAAATTCTGGTTTCACCTTGATGACCTATAAGTTCAGTCACAGGGGAATTTCTATTTTGTTCCCAAAACATATTGCGAAGTTTTTGATAATTAGCAGAACTAGAAGGCAGGTCATTCCAAGCATGACCAATAATATGTTCGGTGCTCAGACCAATCAGTTCTGCCATCTGTAAACTGGCGTGAGTTACTTTCCCTTGAGTATCAACAACAATAACAGCATCTTCCACAGCTTCAAAAAGATTTTCAAATTGATTACTTTGTTGCAAAACTTTTTCTACTTTAATTTGATCGAGTCGACTTACTCTATTCCACAAAGATGTTAATTCTTCGGTGAGAATACGAATTTCTAAACTATTAGGTTCAGGTAGTCTTAATTTTTCTCCAGGCCTTGGCTTAGAACGTAAAACTTCTGCAATAGCTTTTAAAGGACTCGCAAGGCGCATAGAAAGCGAATCAACGATAAAAAGAGTAATAATCAAGGCCAAAATAAAAAACAGTATCATCCCAATGATAATTTTTTGTTTTACTCTTTCGGCTTCATCCACCACGTTATACATAGCTTTTTCATTCAGATCACTGAGTGTTTCTAAATAGCGATGCATTTTTTCAAAAAGAGGAGTAGAGGGACCATTTTTTTTAAATTCAATCCACAATAAACTAATTTCTTTAATGAGAGGAGATTGTTTCTGATCAATAGTATTACCTAATCCAAAATACAGACCTTGATCAAACTCTTTTAGTAAATCTTCGGTGCTTTTATGTGAATAACTAGGAGGAGAATGCAAACCCGACCATGCCATATTCATATGGCGGACAGCTTCAATAGAAGCATAGTTTTGTTGAATCACTTTAGGAGTTAAAGCTAAAGCAGAAAAAAGAGCAATAAGCACCAGAGATGTTCCAACGACTCCAAACATACCAACCACGATAAAATAACTACGCAGAATTTTTTTACGAAGAGCAGGCAAAACTTTTTTCATGAAAGCTCCTCCTTGCTTTGCTCTGAAGCAATAGAACTCCATGAAACAATATGCACATCAACTCCAACAGAATCGTGAATAAAATTTTGAATATCCGAGCCAAAAAAACGCTCTCTTAGAGGTGAACGTCTAGTTTTTTCAAAAATAGCGTGGCGGACATTATGAGTTTGCGCAAAATTAACTAAAGTTTCGGCGATATCTTCTCCTTGCAAACGAATAAGTTCTGCTCCTAAATTTTGGGCCAATTTAAAATAGGAGAGTAGTTTTCGTTGAAGAGAAGCATCAATACGGTCAGGCGACTCTTCTCTTTTTTGTACATAGACGACATAACAGCGAGCCGAAAGTTGACTGGCCAGTTTCGTTCCTTTACGAATGAGAACTTCCACAGAAGGAGAATTAGAACTAATGGCAATCATCACAGCTTCATCCGCTTCTTTGGTTCCCCGTTCTCCTAAGAGTCGATCTTCTTCAATTTTTCTTAATTGATCTTCGGTTGCCTCTTGCAAAGCCAGCTTGCGCAAAAGGGAGAGATTTTCATGCGTAAAAAAATTAAGCAAAGCATCTTTGGCTTTTTGTAAGTTATAAATTTTACCTAAACGTAAGCGCTCTCTTAACTCTTCAATAGTGACGTCAATATTCACGATTTGATCTGCTCTTTGTAACATATAATCAGGGATGCGTTCAGCGATAGGAATTTGCAAGGCATGACTTACTTTTTCGGCGATAGATTCCAAGTGTTGAACATTGAGGGTAGAAATAACATTAATCCCGTGATCTAAAATTTCCATCACATCTTGATAACGTTTTAGATTTTTTGAACCAGAAACATTAGTGTGCGCCAATTCATCTACTAAAACAATTTGCGGATGACGTTTGAGGATAGCGGCTAAATTCATTTCCTTAATAGCACTATCTCCAGAACTAGTGACTGTGAGAGGATCAATACTTTCTAAACCACTCAGAAGTGCTAGAGTATCAGGTCTTGCATGAGGCTCAACATAACCTATAACCACATCATAACCACGACCACGCAGGAGGTGTCCTTCTTCTAACATAGCGTAGGTTTTACCTACACCAGCGGCATACCCAAGATAGAGTTTAAGAAATCCTTTATTTCTACGTTCTAAAAGTTCTTCAAAACTCATGAGTTTATTTTACTCCCATAGGGAAACGCTTTTCTAGAGCAAGATTTAAAAGAAGAACATTTACTCGTGCTTCTCCTAAAATATTCCAAGTGGGGTGTTCAATGTGACTATCCACTAGTTTTTTTAACATATCAAAATTCATTTCTCGCATTCGAGCAATTCGTTCTATCTGTGCTTCAGCGGCTGTAGGGCTAATATGAGGATCAAGACCGCTGGCAGAATAAGAAACAAGATGCACAGGTATTTTTTCATTAGTTAAGGAGGGATTTTCTGATTTTAAAGTTTCTATTTGTGTCTGAAGATAAGTTAAGTATTTTTTTTCTGAAAGAGCTAGATGAGCAGAAGAAGAGTTCATGGCATTATAATTATTAAAAGAAGGGCGAGCATGAAAAAAAAGAGGAGACTTAAATTCTTGTCCTAAAAGAGCAGAACCAACTATTTTATCTTGATAGGAGACAAGTGATCCCTGAGTTTCTTTTTTAAAAAAAGAGTTAGCCGTTATTGTCACCATCAAAGGATAAAGAGCACAAGTTAAAAACCCCATGATGAGTGTCATCATGACTGAGCGAAAGAGAATATTTTTCAAAGCTAATTCCTTTTTTAAATAAGTCCAAAAAAAGTTAAAATCATATCAATCAGTTTTATTCCGATAAAAGGGATAATAATTCCACCTAAACCGTAGATGATAACGTTATAACGTAAAAGAGAGCTAGCGGATTTAGGACGGTAGCGAGCTCCACGTAAAGCCAGAGGAATAAGAAAAATAATAATAATGGCATTAAAAATAACAGCAGAAAGAACGGCACTGTGAGGACTCGAAAGTCTCATCACATTAAGCATCGCAAAGGCAGGATAATGGGCCACAAAAAGTGCAGGCAAAATAGCAAAATATTTTGCGACATCATTAGCGATACTAAAAGTAGTTAAAGCTCCACGAGTAATAAGAAGTTGTTTTCCAATTTCCACCGCATCAATTATTTTGGTAGGGTCAGAATCTAAATCAATCATGTTGCCCGATTCTCTAGCGGCTTGTGTTCCTGTATTCATGACCAGTCCTACATCGGATTGGGCTAAAGCTGGGGCATCGTTGGTTCCATCTCCACTCATGGCTACCATTTTTCCTTGTTGCTGAAAGGTACGAATAAGGTGAAGTTTATCTTCAGGTTTGGCTTCAGAAACAAAATCATCCACTCCTGCTTCTTTTGCAATGGCTTGAGCTGTAAGATGATTATCTCCCGTTACCATAATAGTTTTTATACCCATAGAGCGAATACGCGCAAAGCGATCGGCAATCCCTGGTTTGACCACATCTTTTAAATGAATCACACCCATGGCCCCTTCTTCAGTAGCTACAATGAGAGGTGTTCCTCCTGAGGAGCCAATTTTATCAACCTCAATACGTAATTCTTCAGAGAGAGAAAGTCTAAGACCTTTGAGCCACGCTTCGATAGCGGTAAGGGAGCCTTTGCGAATTCTCACATGAGCATCATCAATACCACTCATTCTGGTTTCTGCTGTAAAAGGAATAGATCTAGAAAGATCCGAGGCCACTACTTTACAACCTAATTTTTCACCTAAGGCCACAATAGATCTGCCTTCTGGTGTCGTATCATAAAGAGAGGAAAGGCATGCAAGTCTGGTGAGTTCTTGCAATGAAACCTGAGGTGCTGGAATAAATTCAGAGGCCATTCTATTACCAATAGTGATGGTGCCTGTTTTATCCATAAGAATCACATCAATATTTCCAGCGGCCTCTACAGCTCTTCCTGAAACAGCTAAAATATTTCTTTTTACTAGACGATCCATGCCAGCAATACCAATAGAGGAAAGTAGTCCTCCAATGGTTGTAGGAATAAGACAAACTAAAAGGGCCACTAAAACCACAGTAGAAATAGGCATCTGACTATAAAGAGCAAAAGGTCTAAGAGTGACAACGGCAAGCAAAAAAACAATGGTCATTCCAGAAAGTAAAATACTGAGAGCAATTTCGTTGGGAGTTTTTTGTCTGACTGCTCCTTCGACTAGAGCAATCATTTTATCCAGAAAAGATTTACCTGCTTCTTGTGTAATTTTTATAAGGATCTCATCGGATAAAACAGTAGTTCCTCCTGTCACAGCACTGCGATCGCCTCCTGATTCTCGTACGACAGGAGCAGATTCTCCTGTGATAGCAGATTCATCCACTAAGGCTACTCCAGAGACTACTGTTCCATCTCCTGGAATAAGTTGGCCAGCTTTGACAATCACAACATCTCCTTTGATAAGGAGAGATGAGGCAATGGATTCAAAACTTCCATCAGCTTTTCGGCGACTGGCCAGTGTTTCTTGCCTAGTTTTTTTTAAACTTTCGGCTTGAGCTTTTCCCCGACCTTCAGCAATAGCTTCTGCAAAATTAGCAAAAAGAACAGTAAACCAGAGCCATAAAGAAATATTGCCACTAAACCAAGTATCAGGAGATTTAGAGTAAAGATCATGAAAAAAATAAAGGGTAGTAATCACACTTCCCACACCTACAATAAACATGACAGGATTTTTTAAAAGTATTTTAGGATGTAGTTTTTTAAAAGCACAAAGAGCGGCTTGTTTTACAATTTTAGAATCAATACTTGAAAAGCTTTGTGATGAAATCATATAACCCTTTATCTAAAATCTTTTAGGACCAATCATGTTGAGATGTTCCGCTAAGGGACCTAGTGAGAGAGCAGGAAAAAAAGTAAGAGCACCTACCACAAAAATAATACTTATAAGTAAAAAGATAAAAAGAGTACCATGCACAGGAAAGCTATGTTCAGGATCATGATGAATTTTCTTTTTAGACATAGAGCCTGCTAGAGCTAAAATAGGAATAATGGTAAAAAAACGTCCTACAAACATAGCGATGCCTAAAAAGATATTCCAGTAAGGTTTATTCATATCAAAACCCGCCATGGCACTTCCATTATTGGCAGTGGCAGAACTGAAAGCATAAAGAATGCGACTGAGTCCATGCGGGCCTGTTTCAGGTAGAGAGCTTAAGGCTGGTGTAGCGAGTGCTGTCCATGCAGAAAAACCTAAAATAGAAAAAGCTGTAATTAAAATAGCTAAAGTGGCTAATTTAATTTCGGTAGATTCAATCTTTTTACCGAGATATTCAGGAGTTCTTCCAATCATGAGACCTGAGAGAAAAACCGTAAGAACAATGAAGAGCATCATATTAAGGATACCGCTACCAGCACCACCAAAGATAATTTCTCCTAGCAGAATATTAAAGAGAAGAATCATTCCAGTCATAGGATTAAAACTATCGTGAGAAGCATTGGCAGATCCACAAGATGTTGCCGTAGTAGTGACAGCGTAGAGGGTAGAATCAACGACTCCAAAGCGTGTTTCTTTCCCTTCCATGTTTTGAGTTACTTCACATCCTAAATTTTTAAGATGAATATTTCCTTTTTTTTCAAAATGAAGAGCAGTGTAAGTGGAGCCTACTAAAAGGAGGGCCATTGTTATCCACAGAGACCAAGCATGGCGCAAGTTTTTTACTTTTTTCCCCATGGTATAAATTAAGCTACTGGGAATAAGGAGATAGGAAAAAATTTGGATAAAATTAATGAGAGGAGTAGGATTTTCAAAAGGGTGAGCGGCATTAGTCCCAAAAAAACCTCCACCATTAGTTCCTAGTAATTTGATAGCAATTTGAGAGGCAACGGGTCCAGTAGGAATAAGGAGTGATGCTCCTTCTAAAGAGGTAGCGGCTATGGGGCCACCAAAACTTTGAATAACTCCTTGAGAAAGAAGAACAAGAGCATAGATAAAACTAAGAGGTAAAAGGATGTAGAGAATAGTTCTCACAAAATCTACAGAAAAGTTACCAATCCCTTCTACATTTTCAGAAGAAAAGCCACGTAAAACAGCCATAGCCGCAGTGATGCCTACTGCTGTAGAGAAAAAGTTTTGGAGAGTGAGTGCTACCATTTGTGAAAAATGACTTAAGACCGCTTCTCCTGTATAGGCCTGCCAGTTAGTATTGGTGAGAAAACTCATAGCAGTATTCCAAGCGAGATCTGGGGAAAGACCTGCGAGGGACTGAGGATTTAAAGGAAGAATATGTTGATAGCGTAAAACAAGGTAAGTTACGAGAAAAGAAATAAGACTTAATCCCATGAGATCCATAGCATAACGAGTCCAACTGCAATTACGGCGGACATCAATACGAGCAAAACGATAAATTAAAGATTCTAGTTTACCAAAAACTTTTTTGAGAGGATGAGAGGTATTTTCTAAAACAGAAAAAATATAACTGCCTAAAGGTTTTGCTGTTATAAGAAGCAAAAGAAGAAGGAGAGAAAGAAGAATAAACTCTTTAGGAATATGCATCTAAAAATCCTCAGGGTTAAAGAGAGTGTAAAAAAGATAAATAAAAAGAAGAATTGAAAGTGACAATAAAATAAGATCAATCATTTTTTTCTATCCTTTCACAAAGCTCAATCCAAAAAAAAGCTGAGATAAAAAGAATAAATGAAAGCCAGCCAATCCAAAATTCAGACATAAAAAGGCTCTTTTTTAAAAGTAATTTGAATCATCCTAGCTTAAGATACAAAGTCTCACAAAATAAATATAGGATTAATGCACTGCTAATAAAAGAAACAAAAAAAGAGAGGAAAGTATGCAGACACAATTAAAACAATATCGCTATTACGATTTTATTATGGTGGCCTTTGTTACGATTCTTTTATGTTCTAATCTCATTGGTGCTTCTAAAGTTTGCAATATTGGTGGTTTTACTTTTGGAGCAGGAATTTTATTTTTCCCTTTAAGTTATGTTTTTGGAGATATCTTAACGGAGGTTTACGGATATGCCAGATCTCGGCGGGTGGTATGGGCAGGTTTTGGAGCATTAACATTTGCTTCTCTTATGAGTTTTGTGGTTTTAAAAATGCCTGCGGATGCCAGTTGGGGCCATCAAGAAGCATTTGATATTGTCTTCGGTTCAACGTATCGCATTGTACTGGCATCTCTATTAGCTTTTTTCTTTGGAGAGTTTGCCAACTCTTTTGTTTTGGCCAAGCTTAAAATATATACACAAGGAAAGAAACTATGGATGCGTACAATTGGTTCTACCATTGTAGGTGAAGGAGTGGATTCTCTTATTTTTTATCCTATTGCTTTCTTTGGAGTGTGGCCGAATGATCTTGTTCTGAAAGTTATGTGCGGAAACTATCTCCTTAAAGTTTTATGGGAAGTCTTAATCACTCCCTTAACATATATAGTGGTTAATTTTTTAAAGAAAAAAGAAAACGAAGATTATTATGATTACGAAACAGATTTTACTCCTTTTACCACTAAATTTTAAAAAGAGCTTTAAAGCGAGTTTAAAAGCAGTACTTCTTCAGAGTCATCTACAGTGTCATAATCTGTACTTACCATAATTTCCTCGAAGAGGTTCAAAACTTGCTCTTCAGTTTTTAGCTTCATTCTATATTGGGATAACGTGAAGATAAGGATAAAACTAGCTAGAGCACTAGTGAGAGAAAAAATATTAAAAAAAACTTTTTCTTTTGATTGTTCTTGTTGTTTTTTAAAAATAGCTAAAGAGATGCGGTGCCATTCATCAGGTGGGGTGGGGGATGGTGTTTTATTTAAAAAAAGTTTTTTTAGGAATAAGTCATCATTAGAATTCATTTTGTACTCCTTCTTTTTTTAAAAAATCTAAAAATATTTCTCTTCCACGGTGTAAACGTGATTTAAGAGTGCCTTCATTCACACTTAATATTTTTGCTATTTCTGGTAGGGTCAATTCTTCTTGATAAAAGAGGATAAAAGGCTCCTTTATTTTTGTAGGAAGTAAATTGATTCCTTGTTTTAAGAGATCATTAGAAATAATTTTTTTCTCCATGGAGTTGTGATCTCTACTTTCAACTATAAACGGTGTTTTTTCTTTTTTTTGTTTGCGTAAAAAATCTAAAGCTGTATTTATACTAATACGGTAAATCCATGTTTTTATCTCAGATCTAGAATCAAAAGATTCCCCTTTATCCCAAATTTTAAGAAAAACATCTTGAATAACATCATCCAAATAAGAAGAGGGAATCAGCCAAAAAAGGATACGTCTGACAAACTGCTCATGATTTTTGTAAACTTCTTCAAAAAGAGCAAGGCGGTTTTCATACGAAAGATCCGCCTTGCTAAGTCCTAAATATTTTGTCAAAGAAAACATTTATTCTTGTGAAGCAGGATGTGGGTTGCTACTAGCTTGTTTCTTTTTCCCTCTCCTTTCTTCCATTCGTTCTTTTATCATTTCTCGGCGATGACCTTTACGGGCCATTTTATTTTTCTCCATTTGAATTCGTTGTTCAGGGGTAAGAATCGCATTTACTTTAGTTTGTCGCTCTTGGCGTTTGAGATTTAAAGCTTGATGCCCATCTGCAATTTCTTTATTGAGAGCATCAATCTTATTTACCTTATCTTTATCTGCTTGTGTATCAGCTAATAAATCAGCTTTTTCTTTTTGTTGTTTGGCCATTTGATCTAAGATAGATTTAATCGAACTCTGATGATC